>JAOTYS010000349.1 GCA_029861795.1 Gammaproteobacteria bacterium
TTCTATCTCCACAGCATCAACTTGATAATTTGATAAAAGTGTTTTAGCCAAAGCGCCTCCTCCAAAACCAAGCATTAAAATACGGGCGTTCTTAGGCCAGAAAGCAAAAAGGGGTCGGTGTCGTTTGCACCAAACTTGGCAACACCACAGCTGGAAGACGACACCGACCCCTTCCCCTGCACAGCGCGTATGTGGCGCGCCTTTAGCCATGTTTCCTCCTCCTAAGGTTTGGTGTCACACAAACAGCCCGTGCACGACCCCGACTTGGTGCATCAGCAGTAGACCCAGCACTATGGTCACTACGCCAATGGTTACATGCAGCCCGTTATGCAGCCACGTTAATGCGTTGGCGGAGTAACGCAATGGTATTGCAATAGTTGCCGATAACACGGCCATGCCGACGATTGATCCGATTCCGAACAAGCCGATGTACATCATGCCAACTAAGGGCGATTGCACTGTTTGAAGCGTAAGCAGAATCAACGCGGCCGAGCCCGCCATGCCGTGCATTAAACCGACAAAGAGCGCGCGCAAGGCGAAGCCTTTGGCATGATCGTGCCGATGGGAGTCATTGTGATGGTCGGTCGCTTTGACGTGGGAATGTGCGTGAAAGTGCGTGATGCCGTCGTCATGTTCGTGGGAATGGAAATGCACGCGTTGCTTGCTCAAGCGCCGAAGCACGTCAACACCCAATGCGACCAACATTACACCCACGGCAAACTCCAGCGCATAGGCCAACCGATCGGGCACAGCCCGATCTAGCCACAAGACGATAGAGCCGAACAGAAATAAAGTAACTGTATGCCCGAGCCCCCATGCCGCACCCTGCCTGGCGGTGGCGGCTACCGAACGGCTTCGGGTAGTGAGCGCGGCCACCGCCGCCAGGTGATCTGCTTCCAACGCATGTTGCATCCCGATCAGGAACCCCA
Organism: Gammaproteobacteria bacterium; assembly: GCA_029861795.1. Next base: position 930 of record JAOTYS010000349.1, read on the forward strand.
ACAGCAGCAGACTCATGACGGTTCACTCATGACCGCACCACGGTGGCCAAGCTTGTTCTCAACCACCATCGTACCCAAGACATCCAACATTACACGGCACGCAAGCTGTGCGGTGTTGTCGTTCACATCATAGGGCGGCGACACTTCCACCACCTCCATTCCACAAAGACCTTCGCGCGCAATCAATCGAACCATTTCGAAGGCCTCACGGGGAAGCAAGCCACCGGGTTCCGGGGTACCCGTCCCTGGTGCGAAGCCGGGATCAATGGAATCGATGTCAAAAGACAAGAACACCGCCTTGGCGTCCTTCCATGCCAAATCCAAGGCGCGCTCGGCGGCCCCCTTGGGACCAAGCTCCTCGATGTCTGTCATGGTGAGGACACTGCTGCCCCGCTCGCGGGCGACCTTAGAACCGGGACGGGATCCGTACCAACCCCCGATGCCCATCTGTACCAAATTCTTGGGGGGGCAGTTGGCCAACCCCACGTCGTGCATATGGCTGTGATCGTGATGCGATTGATGTCTTTCCACACTTTCGTGAGCATTGGTAGTCCAAAACCACGGTGTCGTATGCATACGCTCATCCATGTCCATCTCTTGCATATCAATATGCCGATCGATATGGATGATTCCCACATTACCATCGATGTGCGGTGCGATACCGCGTACGTTCGGGTAACCCAGGCTGTGATCGCCGCCACAAAGTATTGGAAACGCGCCGGAGGTAAACACATGCGAAACCGCCTTGCTGACCTGGTCAAAGGTCTTCTCTATATTTCCCGGAATGACGAACACGTCGCCGCCGTCACAAAGATCGAGTTCCTCTGGAAGATCTACTCCGCCATCCACGGAATATCCGTCATAGACCGCCGAGATGCGGCGTACGGCTTGGGGTCCAAACCGGGTGCCCGGTCGGTAAGTTGTGCCGGTATCAAACGGGATACCGATAAAAGCGGCTTCGTATTCACCTATCTTGCGAATGTCTTCGCAATACGGCGCCTTCATAAAGGTATTTATCCCGGCGAATGCGGGTTGATGTCCCCGGCTAAACAATGAGATGGTGCGATCATTGATGGAGTCGGCGGCTTCCAGTCCTAGCTCCAGCGTTCGTTGTATCTCCTCTTCCTGTTTGGTTTGAGAGATACGCTCGAGTCGCCCAAGGTTTCTATTACCGCGGAATTCTCCTGTCTTTGGATCCGGCATGAATCTCCTCCTGTTGCTTTAGCATGCTGTCGCTTTTCGAGCTAAATAGCCCACCAACAAAACCTTCCTTAAACATACGGCAGCCTCTGACCCTTTGCTGGGTCAGAGGTGTGATCGATGGTCGTTAAGCGACGCTCACTCGCCGACACGCCCTATCCATTTATTGGAGTTGTACTGATCTCCATAACCCTCACTGAAAAGTACCTCGAGGATGCTGGTATCTAACCCCTTCTCCGCGGATGCGGCGGTGTCGATCACGCCTGCTTCCTGGTACACACTGCCAAATAGATCCCAAGTGCCACCGAGATATCCTGCGGCGCAATCTGGTTCGCCGCCGAATAGCTCCTCACCCCAACCACTTGGCTCGGCAGGCGGTTGACGAGCACCTTCCGGAATACTTGCGCAAACCGGCTTTCCATTGCCTAAACCAAACGCTCCAAGATTCTGATCTAGCGTAAGCATAATGGCGCCGTACTGAGTCAGCTTGACATCCTCTATAGGCCAGTCGAGTCCCTTAGCGATGATCTCGTTACCCTCATCGGGGTTTTCCTTCCACCAGTTCACCGCCTCAAACCACGCCCTTAACAACTCTTTCGCAACCTCTGGTTTGGCCTTGAGCCAGTCTTCGTTGCATGCGATGGACTCAGAGATTAGCCCCCGCTCCCAAGTCCGATCAGTGAGGCTGGTTTTCAGTACATGCGAACCATCTCGCTCGAGTGACTGCTTTGAGAACGGAATGTAGTTCACGTCGATGTCTAGCGCGCCGCTAACGAATGCGGCTGCACTTTCCTGCGGCAGCATGATCTTGTGAGAAAGTTGATCAAATTCGATACCCGCTTTCTTTAGCGTCAACAGCATCCACATATGATTGAGGAACGCGTAGTCAGCGCCAAAACTCTTACCGGAGAATTCTTCAACGCTGCCAATCCCCTCCGACACCACCATCTCATCCAGTCCATACGACATTGCCGGAATTGTTACGACCTTGAGCGGCACGTCAGCGGCTCGTGCCACCACCACAGAATCCAGGGTATTCAAAATGCACTGGACCGTGCCGCTCGACACGGCTGCATTTTTTGCAGTGATGTCTTCGATAAGCTGAATCTCAAGCTCAATATCCTTGGCTAACCCCTTCTCCTTCACGATATACCACGGTGCGTACGGCGAAAAAGAAATAATGGCAATGTTTACCTTTTCTGCCGCTAGCGCTGTCGTCCCTATGACAAACTGCACGATAAAGGCGGTGAATCCGATTGCGGTCATTGCCAGCGATCGTAATGTTACAAGTCTAAGTGTCATGGTTTCTCCTCCTGCGGTGATAAACCTCATATAACCTCTTACGTCGTATTAACACCTATGCTTTGCGGGCAAAGCGTCCTCTCTTTGCTTCCTGGCCCGGATAACGAGACAGAATCATTTGATGATTCAATGCCCCTGACAAGATGGATCGAAGAAAACTCCCTAATCCTTAGTATCAGACATTAACAGAATTAATGGAAAGAGACGGCCAAGCTTATTCCAAATAAGCTGATTGGACTACTACTGATCTTTTTGGTGTTGCGTTAGCCGCTCAAAGCCCCTCCGGCAAACGTAGCGACGCCAGATTGCGTGGCGCCTTTGGGGTTGTGATGACACTATGTCCATACGGGGTCCTTCGTTAGCGGGTCTGAGCGGCCATAGCCTTCCCATTGCCACCTCCGACACCGCAGTGCGTCAGGGAGGAACAGATCCCGTTCACGAGAGTGCTTTCAATATGTTCCGAAACCCCTGCAAGCCGTTCTCCAAGATCATATTGCAATCGATATCTCGTCAATTCATCTGGCTTGCTTTCTCAACATGTTCAGAGCGGGTTTGTGCTTTGCTGATGCCGCCGGCCTGCGCAATCTGATCAAAGACATTGAGTAGGTTCCAATCCAGGTCCCGTGTAAACTTGCCTGTCGTCACTGTGCCACCTCAGTTTTGTTCCCAGCAGTCGGAGACACCAATGATAACGCGCAAATGGCTACCGGATAACTTCGTCGTTCCCGAGGTGTTGGAAACCGACAAATTTCGGTTGCGTATGTTAACCGTCCATGACCTGATCAAGGACTACGATGCAGTCATGTCTAGCGTCGATCACTTACAAGGCGTATTTGGACCCGGAGATAGCTGGCCCAGAGAACTAACCTTAGAAAAAGATCTAGTTGATCTAGGTTGGCACCAGTGCGAATTCCAAAATCGATCTTCCTTTGCGTACACCGTCATGAGTCTTGACGAAGCCATATGCTTGGGTTGTGTGTACATCTATCCGTCTAACAAACTCGAATATGAAGCGGAGGTGTATATGTGGGTGCGCGCATCCGAGGCGCCATCCGGACTAGACACCGAATTGTTTCGCACCACCAAGGATTGGATCACTTCTGAATGGCCGATGAAAAAAGTGGCATACCCCATTCGCGAAATCGATTGGAGCGCCTGGGAATCAATACCTGAGAAGTAGACTAAGGAAATTCGATCAGCTGGTTCCCCACCAGACGCCCGCAACGCTGTGGGCCGGCCGATTCCTGGACTACCTGGAACTTTTGCTGTAAAAATGGCCAGGCAACTAATTAACTGATTAGTCAAATTAAGACAGCCCCAAAAACGATCTGTCTGGAGAAGATCGATTTAACTATTGAGACGACTCAAGGCGACGCACCATGAAAGCACAGGAGCTAAAGAAGCAGCTTGAATCAAAAGGCGTGAAGTACGCATTGTCCGGTTATGTAGATATCCACGGTGTATCAAAGGCGAAGACCGTACCTCTGGCGCATCTAGATAGGATGATGGGCGGATCAGAGCTTTTCACCGGGGCGGCACTTGATGGTGTGCCGCAGGAGGTCAATGATGAGGAGGTTTCTGCTCACCCGGATCCACAGTCAGCGATTATCTTGCCGTGGAACCCTGAAATCGTATGGTTCGCTAGTGACCTCTGGTGCGAGGGCAAACCCTTCGAGGCTTGCTCACGTAACATATTCAAACGCGTGTTGCAGCAGGCCGACGACATGGGATTCACATTCAATTTTGGAATCGAGCCAG
>JAOTYS010000348.1 GCA_029861795.1 Gammaproteobacteria bacterium
TGCGGAAGCGACAGAGTTTCTAGTACTGGCTCATCAGTTTCGTCGATCTTTGTCAGGACTTCTTGCGGGTCAGCTAGTCCAGACCACGACGAAAGGTCTGAAGTCATAAGTTCGCGACCGTCGGGCACCCATAGGCGAATGAATACTTGACTTGCTTCTTCGCCCCTTGTCTCGACTGCTATCTCCGACTTGACGCGGTCGAGCCCCCCTAACTGCATAAAAGAGGCAAACTCTTCGATGTCGTCCTCTAGGTCTTCGTCGGTTCGCTCTTGCACCACCGATACCATCAATACGTAGACGAGTGTAAAGGCGAGGATAGACGAGACGGCGAAGATGCCGGCATACCAGATCGTGAGACGCAGTGCCAGCGTATGACGCAGGTTACGGAGTTTCTTTGAGAACATAACCGATCCCGCGCATAGTATGAATCAGGGGTGTGTCAAAGCCTTTGTCAATCTTGTCACGCAACCTGCATATCCGGGATTCCACAACGTTGGTCTGTGGATCAAAGTTGTAGTCCCATACATGCTCCATGATCATCGTCTTGGACACCACACGCCCCGCGTTACGTGCGAGATATTCGAGTAACGAAAACTCCCGCGGTTGAAGGTTGATCTTTCTGTCCCCGCGCGTGACCACGCGTGCAAGTAGATCGATAGAGAGATTGCCAACGGTAATTCCCGTGGGCTCGGGTGTATCGCTTGCGCGGCGAACTAAGGCATGAATCCGCGCCAGCAGCTCAGAGAAGGCAAACGGCTTTGTGAGGTAGTCATCGCCACCCGCCTGGAGTCCCTCTATGCGTTCATCGACCGATCGCTTTGCACTCAGGATGATAACCGGCAGTTTAATGCGTTGTTGTCGCAGCTCATCAATGATCGCGAGACCATCTAACCCAGGTAGCATGATGTCGATCACGGCCGCATCGTAAGACGAGGTGAGGGCCATCTGCAGCCCGGTTTTCCCATCGCTTGTATGCTCAACAACAAAACCAGCCTCCTTCAGCCCTTTGCTAACAAAAGAGGCGATTTTGAGATCATCTTCTATTAAGAGTAGACGCATAGTCAGTCGGCGCGCTTTCTCTTCATAAGTCCACTAAAAACTGGACGCCAATAAATCATTACCCGCATAAATCTTCAATAAACACACTAACAAACTCGCGGGTTGAACACCTCCCATGCGGAAATGCAGCGCCGCCGGTGTATGTGGCTTCACTTTAGAAGACCAGCCTGGGGCTTGTCTACGACGCAGTGCGGGTTTCGGGCCTACATTGCCAAATGATCATGTTCCGACAAGCAAATGATCATGTCGCAACAATCTTGTGCTCAGGTTGACCGCGTAGCCTGTGAGCTCTCGACAGACCACCGCTTTGTGCTGCGGTGGAATCGAGAGGGTAATCAAGATGAAGGCATGTGCTTTTGTCTTGTAGACAACCTGAATAGGGAGACAGTGACACGACGCACAAAGCAACTACTAAAGGCGCGCACGGTTGCGTTTTCCTAACACTCACAAGCGAACAGGAGTAAGCGAGATGAACAGACACATGCGTGTATTTCCTACCTCTGGGATAGCAGTGGCCGCTCTCACTTTGGGAGCCGCGGTCCCAGTGAGCTGGGCACAGGAGCCATTCGGTGAATTAAGCGCGCTCATCGAGATTAATGCCACGGATGGCGATGCAGGATTCCATGTCTTGCTAGATGGCGACGCCTGGCAGAGGGTCACGATTGCCGACCCGGGCGGCAAGAAAATATTCAACGAGAGAGCGAACCGAAGCTTGCGGGAACAGGGACTTACGGAGAACTTCTTCGAAAGCGCCGAGCCACCGTGTGATCCTGCCGAGGAAGATGCAGTACCGCTAGCCGAATTCCTGGATCGGTTTGAGACTGGAGAATATCACTTTAGCGCCAGGACGATCGAAGGCGGCAAGTTGAAGGGCGAGACGACCCTGACACATAGTCTGCCAGCCGCTCCGGATATTTCCGCGTTCGATGGGTCCAGCAATGTCGATCCTGACAACACCGTCATAACATGGGCGGCGGGTACCGATTTGGGGGGATGTCAGGATGACGATCTCGTCACAAACGGCATTATCCCAGACCCGGGTACGGTGGACGTTGTTCGCTGGGAGGTTGTCGTCGAGCCGAATGTGGAAATACTGGTGGGTCCAAAGCGCGTGTTTAGCGTCCAACTCCCACCGGCCGAGACGAGCGTGACTGTCCCGTCAGAATTTCTGAATTCGTACTCAGCCGACGGTATTACGGAGTTCAAGTTCGAGGTAGGAGCGAAAGAGGCAAGCGACAACCAGACATTCTCGGAGGGCACATTCGAGATCAACGGTTTGTGAGAGGGATGTAACCGGCCGTCGATACCATGGGCTCCATTCGCATCTTGCCTAGTAATTGGCGGAGGCGAATGGAGCGCCCCTTCGAGTACAACCAATATGCTCACCGACGCACTTGTAGCTAGGAAGATCAAGAGAGCGCGCCTTTCACAGCGCGAACCGAACGGGTGCCGATCGACTGGGGAGTCCTACGCTCGGGTTTTGATCCGGCGGCTGGCCGTTTTGCGTGCCGGAAATAGCAGGCCTTCCCGGCGTTGATACCACTACTACCATTGAGAACAGAGAGGGCTTCAATGCGCAAATGTGACTACCGCCACTTATGGATTCTTAAGCTGCTCGTCGTGAGCGCGAAAAAGAATGTTTACACTTGCGATGAGGACAGTTACCGGATGAACAGGCGCGCGCAGCAAGGAGACCACAAACTACTGGATAACCGCGGTTTACTTCGGCGAACGGCGCAGCTGGCTTGTCTTGTAGGTGGTCTAATACTGCTCATTGATTTCGGTAACGCTCAGCAGACCCTGATGAGCGCGCAGGCGACCATGCAGAGCCCTCCAGATTCCCTGTATGTCAAGATTGCCGACGAAGTCGTGACAGTGCGGGCACGCGATGTAGCGGTTAGGGATCTAGTTAAGGAAATTGCTCGGCAAACTGATGTTGTTGTGCTCTTGTATGATCCCCTCGATGAAAATATCACCATCGAACTCGATCGGCTGCCTTTGCCCGAGGCGATGGGCCGCATTTTACGCGCTTGGAATTTTGCCTTGCAGTACGTGGAGCCTGTATCAGGCGTAGCGTACCAGAGTGAGATGCGCCGCGGTCGTCTGTGGGTCTTCTCTAGGGCATGGGAAGACACTACGGGCCATGACGGCAACGTCGCTCACTCCTCTTTCGACATTGCGCCCAACAGCGGCGTGCTCGACACGGCGGCGGTGAACGAGGATGTTGGGCGCACAGAGGAAGCCATAGGCGGTTTGGAAGCGCCTGGCGGGGACGAGTCGATTACAACGTTAAGTCTTGCGTTGGCGGATGACGACCCGGAAGTGCGCCTGGATGCGGTCTCTGAGTTGGCAGACATCGGTAGCGATGAAGCATCCGCGGCACTCGCGGTTGCCTTGGGTGACGAGGATGCGCTGGTGCGAGAGGAGGCGGTGCATGCCTTGGGCGACATCGGCGGCGCGACTGCCAACCAAATCCTCGAACAAGCCTTTATGGACACGGAGATGGAAGTGCGTGGGGCCGCTATCGATGCCTTCGCTGATATCGGCGGAGACGAATCAGCCTTGGCATTGGCGGTTGCTCTTCGCGACCAAGACGCCTCGCTGCGGGAGGAGGCAGTTTATGCGCTGGGACAAATTCGTGGTGAGACCGCCATCCAGGTCCTCAAACATGCGTTCATGGACGGTGATCAAAACGTCAGGGGAGCAGCCATCGAAGCATTCACCGACATCGGTGGGGACGAATCAGCCTTGGCATTGGCGGTAGCTCTTCGCGACCAAGACGCCTCGCTGCGGGAGGAGGCAGTGGATGCTTTGGGCCAAATTGGTGGCGAGGCCGCGATCCGCCTTTTGCAGCGAACTATAGAGGATGAGGAGAACACTGTCGTCCGGGAAGCGGCTGCCGAAACGCTGGACGAGTTGTCGAGTCAGGAGCAGTGAGCTGTGACAGGCGACTCCACCCCTCGGGTGGCGCCCCCTTTGACATCGATGCTGCCACCCTATAAGCAGTTGTCATTCGCTCCTATTGTCTAACTTTGCATTGCTGCGCTCGCTTTCTGATCGCTGGTCTTGTTGACCCTACTGCACCTCTGCCTCTGGACAACGAGCGGCACACACTCGCGGCGCTTCCGGCTAACGCCGTACTGGAGATATTAAGGACGCTTCCATGACACCGTGAGGGGCTCGGGAACATAACTGCCAGAGGTCCGCCGTCCACACTCTTGGAGCTATGAAAGAGGAAGTGACGAAATAGCCGCAGAGGGTGTGGCTATTTTCATCAACCGTTAAGAAAATACCAATTGTCCTTGACGTGGATACCTACACGTTGAGTCGTACCTTCTGATCAAATGAATGTGCAAGCATTAACCTCTGGAGATGTGAGGTATCCGTCATGCAAGATCGCGCTGAGATTGTCATTATTGGTGGTGGGATAATCGGTTGCTCTATTGCCTACCATCTGACTAAGGCCGGCAAGCAGGACGTGCTGCTCCTTGAGCAGTTCCAACTCACCCACGGCGCCACTTGGCACGCCGCTGGTGTGGTCGGACAACTGCGTCCATCTCGCAACGTCACCCACATGCTGGGTCGAGGCATCGAGCTCTACGACCTGCTCGAGCAGGACACCGGTCAGGCCATCGACTGGAAGAAGGTCGGCAGCTTGCGTATCGCCTCGTCAAAGGAACGCATGAAGGAATATCGCCGGGCCGCCACCACCGCTAAGTCGTTCGGCCTTGACATGCAGATATTGACCCCGGAAGAAACTCGTGAGCTGTTCCCCATCATGTCAATGGATGATGTGGAGGGCTCGGCCTACATCGAATCCGATGGTTACGTCGATCCCGCCAGCTTGTGTCAGGCGTATGCGGCAGGTGCGCGTCAGCGCGGCGCCAAGATTGTGCAAAATTGCCAAGTGACTGGGTTTGCATTTAATGGCCGCCGGGTGGTGGAAGTTGTAACCAGCCAGGGCAATATCCTCGCGGATGTCGTGGTTAACGCCACCGGCATGTGGGGCCATGATATCGGCAAGTTGCTGGGCTGTCGTATTCCGGCCTTTGCGGTCGAACATCAATACTTGATTACTGACCCCATTCCAGACCTGCCGCCTGGCATGCCGACGGTACGAGACCCGGATC
>JAOTYS010000350.1 GCA_029861795.1 Gammaproteobacteria bacterium
TCGGTGCCATAGCCGCTTTTGCAGCGCGTGAATGGGCGCTGCCTCATAATACGATACTATTAGATACCGCTTGGAAACCCGTGCTAGTTCTCCAACTAAATGTCGCCTCTGATCATCCTGTCGGACGTGATGGAAGAAGCGGAAGTTGAAGACCAGATCAAACTCATGGTCTTCAAACGGAAACGGTTCGTACACATCAGCTTGCACGGTTTCTATGGGAACGCCCTCGTCGGACTCTGCGCCTACTAGTGCTTCTATATGCTCCAGCCTTTTGTCACCGCACACCAAGCGCTCGGAGGCGACCGGGCGAAGCTGAGGGCTGAATCGACCGTGCCCGCATGGGATGTCCAAAATATGTGCCAAGGGTCTATCCATCATCGCGAGCATATCAGCGATTTGACGCTCGAGGAGCTACGGCAACAGTCGGTTAAGGTCTACCGAAAAGGAGGGGGCACTCGACCTGATGTCTTGCTACTCAACATCAATAGTGAAAGGGTCGTGCTTAAGGATCACGGCGGTTGCGATCGTTGGTTCGCATATGTGGTCGGCCCACTTCTGGCGCGGAGGGAAGCGCGGGCACTGCAACGGTTACGGGGTATTCATGGGGTACCGGACTTCATTGGCAGGGTTGGCCCCAGCGGAATCCTGATGGAGTATGTTCCTGGAAACAAAATGGTGAGGTCAGCGGAAATTGACTGGGAATCCTTGTTTCAGCGTCTGTCCGAGATAGTGGCATCTATCCATGATCGCGGTATCGCGCACTGTGATCTGCGTAGCCGGAACAACGTGCTCATCGATGAGCGGGAAGCGCCCTATATTGTTGATTTCGTTGCCAGCATTGGCCGTGGTCGATTGTGGAATCCAGTCTCGCGTTTTATATTCACGCAATTTTGTCGAGCGGATAGAATGGCGATTTCAAAGCTGAAACATTACTACGCACCTGATTTATTGACTGAGAACGAAAGGTCGATGATTTCTTCGCAAGGCATATTCGACCGGAGTGCCCGATTTGTCGGTCATCGAGTACGAGATATGAGTCGGTGGATATTTACAAAGAATGAGGAACCTAGCCAACGCCATGACCGCTGATGTATCGATTACGCCCTGCCGCTAAGTCAATGGGCTTCAATCCAGCACATCAAGAACGTCCCTAGCGCGCTGCGTGAGAACCACGACCGGAGTCCTCTGGTAACGATCCTTGTTCTTGAGCGCAGGCTCCATGGATGGCTTGACAATGGGCCCATCGCAAGAACTCTGGAATCTGGACGAACATTTAGCCTCTTCACAGCCTTGTCCCATGTACCGAAACACCATATCTTTGCAGATTTACTCGCCTTTAGACGAAACGAAGGGCGGAATGAATGCCACCCCCGCACGCTTGTCGGGCTGGTTAAACCATCGTCGCCCAAACGTCAACGGTGTGGTTACCACCTGGTGGTTGGTCAGAACGGAGGCGACTAGCGGAGCGTAGTCCGATCTCGTTATGAAAATCACGTTGTCGTTCGGTTGTCGCAGCACCGGCCAGTGCGTGACCAACTTCTCACCCGAGACTATATGCTGCCACCCCGGAATATAGGGGTGATACTCAAAGGCCCGCGTGGACTCAAGGTATAACTGAGACTTGTGCTCATCAAGTATGACAAAACGCCACTGGGACCATGGTCGGAGCTCCTCCGCCCGTTGCCGGACCTCCTTCGCGAATGCGGGGGGGCCGCCTTGGCTGTAATAGAGTGGCATAAGCACGCCGAATACCACCAAAAGAAGCGCGGCGGAGGTGGCCGTTATACCTGCTGACCACCGCAATACCCTCGGGGCTTGGGTCACCAGCCATTGAGCTGTGAAAAGCAGCGCAAAGGGCACCAATGGCAGAATATAGTAGCTGCGTCGTGCGCCGCTCGCCGTGAAAAAAACGAACACCAGCATACACCCGATTGCCAGCCAGCGAATCTCATACGACGTGGATGACCAACGCCTGCCGACCGAATAGATGGCAGGAGCAAGAAGCACCACCCAGGGAAGCGTGTAAACGGGGAGATAGACGAGGTAAGTGTATACGGGCCCCTCCGTATCGAAAGGCTGGAAGAAGCGCACTAAGTTCTCAGTAAAGACTTCATTCAGGCCACTTTGGCCATAGTTTTCACCGCCGAATTGACTCGAAGCCCAGAACGGAAAGAGATACACGACGAGACCCGGGAGGATCCCCAAAGGCAGTCTAAGATTGAGATGTTTTCGCCATCGCCCCTGTGACACCAGATCCGGGGCAACGACCAGTAGCGGAACAATGACAGCGGTCAGTCCTTTGCATAGGCTCGCGACGAAGAGTATGAGAAAAAACACCGTGTAATCCGTAAAACGGTTGCTATTGCGATGCCCGACGTACCACAGTACAGCCAGCAGTGTCCCCGTGACGTTTAACATGTCTGCGCTCGCCACACGGCCCCAGAATACGAAATACCAAGTGGTCGCCAGCATCCATCCGGCCAGCATCCCAGTGCGGCGGTCAACCAGGCGGGATCCCAGCTGCACCGTGCAATAGAGGCTGAGCAGGGCGGCCAGAACCGACGGCAGGCGCAGTGACCATAAGTTGAGGCCGCCGGTCAGCCAGCTGCTGGCGACCATCAGCCAGTACGACAGCAGGGGCTTGTAGTAGTAGGCGTCACCCCCTAAGTACGGATGCAGATAATCGCCTCGGTGGAGCATCTGCAGCACGATACTCGCCCAGCGGGTCTCGAGCGTCCATATTTCCTTGCCGCCGAGAGAAATAAACAACAAGCCGACGCTGACACCTGCCAGATAGCTGCCGCGGGCCTTTTCGCCCCAGAGGTAATCACCAACCCTTGAAACAGTCACCTGGTTCACCCGATCTTCCCGGTCAAGAGTGGGCACCGCCTACGACTAAACGGCGCATTGCTCAAATTCCCGAGCAAACTTTGAAGCGAGTCCCCACCGCATGCGCTTACAACTGTGGAAATCGTTGCCCTGCACGGCCGACCATGTCGGAGTACATCGAACCAAAGCACCTTTCACAAAAGAATCTCGTCTTACGGTTATGGAAGAACGATTCCAGTCACAGTGTTGTCTTCTTAGCAAAAAATCGTGTGTACGACCAGAGGCTTCCATGGCGCATAAAGAATCGTGGTCTGTAGAGCGCATAGGCTAGGCGACCAACCTGAGCACGACATTGTCTGAATATGACGATTTGGCAATGCAGGGCTGAAACAGGAGCCACGTCTTAGATAAGCCTAGGCTGGCCTTCTAAAAAGTGTAGAAGATATAGACGGCCCACCTTTACCTCAACCGAGGCGACCATCAATGATGGATACCTCAAAATGGTACGCTTTCCGGTGAAATCATCCTGCAATAATAGAGGCGTCTATGAAACAGACTATAATTCACATCGGCCTTGACGTCGATGATACACAGTATCACGGATTGGCACCGGACAAAGCCACAGGTGAAGTCCTTGCCTTTAAATGCCGACCCACTCTGAAGGGGCTACTGGGCCAGCTAGATAAGCTACACAAGTATTTTCCAGGAAGCACCTTCAGGATATGTTATGTAGCGTCTTATATTGGCTTCACTCTGCAACGGGATATCGCTGAAATAGGTTATCACTGCGATGTGGTTGCTCCCACGACTATTCCCACCCCCGAGGCAGACAAATCAAGACGGATCGCATTGATGCGGCGCAACTGGCGCAATTATACGCCAATGACTTACTGACATTTGTCCCCGCACCCGATCCCGAGCAGGAACGAGACCGAGACATGATCCGCTCTCGCCAGAAACTGGTAGAGCAGCAAGCAGAATTCCGTAAACACCTGCAGGCCTTGCTGCTTCGAAACGGGCGGCACTACAAAGCCGAGACCTAATACAAAACCCACTGGACTAGACTCCATTATTGCTGGCTGGAACGACTTAAAATCAATCTGGAACTGCTGGTCCGTCAACTGAAAGGAATCATCAGCATTCTGAGTGAGTATAGCCAAGAGAACAAACTAGAAATAAGCCACGGTCTGAATTGAAAAATTTCCTCTCACAGAAACTGGGTACAATATAGTGGATGCACCGAACCATAACCCTCCAAGTGAGTCATGTCTGAGCAGCAGACTTTTTTTCATGTTGGCTATGCACGAGCCGCATCGACATTTCTACAGAAATCCGTTTTTCCTGCATTGACTGGAATTCAATATGTTCCGCGCAACCGGTTTCGCGTACGCGAAAAAGAAAAAAAACGCTTCAAAATGGATAAAATATTGATGTCACGTGAGTCGGGGCAGCGTATTTTCTCTCGATGCGATGACGTATACCGCGTTTTTGGTAGCCGAATTATTATTTCGCTACGCCGCCAAGACTCGCTTATCGCTTCGTATTATCGACTACACGTTAAACGAGGACATACCACACGTTTCAAACGATTTCTTGACCTAGAAAATAATCAAGGTCACTGGAAGACGGAAGAATTGGAGTTTATGCGAATCATCCGGCACGTTGAGAACACCACCGGGCAAAAACCCATTGTGCTTATTTTTGAGGATTACATTCAAGACTCCGAGCTATATATGGCATCCCTGTGCGCCGCGTTAGACTGCGGTTTCGATCGCGAAGCTCTTAAACACAAGCCGGTGCATAAATCTTACACCGACAAACAGCTGCGTCTCAGACGACAATTCGCTGATTTTTTTACTGGCAAAGATTTGGATGAAAACAAACTTGAAGGCAAAACTCCTAAATACGGTCACGTGGTCAATTATTTAAAGCGCCGTATTTTGCTTTGGTCATCGGCTATATTTATGCTAGGTGTTAAATTCGCTCCCGAATCTTGGCTGTCGGATGAGCCCCTCATCGACGATACGTATCTTGGCCAAATAAGAGAATACTACCAAGCAGACTGGCAGGCTTGCGTTGAATACGTCGCCGAGCAGAACCAGGCCCTAGGTGTAAAACCCGTACTCAATAGATAAACACTCACCGCAAAGCAATTGCTGTAGTCGTAAGCTGTGAGACAGGAAAATTTCTCACCCGCCTTCTTCATGTTTCGCAGCGTGTTGATGGTGACAGCCTATATGGCCAATGTAAATCTAGCGTCACGGCGCTAACATCGATTTGACGTTGAGCTCGCGGCCACCACTCACGTTGATGATGGCACCCGTCATATAAGACGCCTCGTGCGAG
>JAOTYS010000351.1 GCA_029861795.1 Gammaproteobacteria bacterium
GTTTTCCATGGGCAGATACGCCCCAAGTTTCGAGCACATAGATTGGCGCGTATTCGGCAAAGTCGTTTGCTTTGGCGTCATTTTGCTGGATGTGGCCCATGTCGTACGACTTGCTATACCAATATCCACCCTCTAGAGGAAAGCTGGGCTCAGTGCGATTGAAATAAACAAAGGCCATTCGTTGAGACCATTTAGCAAAAAGCAGAGAACTTCTCTTGCTTTTGACTAATTGGCCGATCTCTTGAATTTCATTCGCAAAGCTGGCATGTGATGGTCTAGTAAACAGATCTTCAAGCGCTATGAAGACCGCAGCGTGTAGAATCAATATCGCTAAAGCGAAATATTTAAGTCGCCGAGCGATCAGAAAACGAAATCCGATAGCAATCCATATTGCGAAAATTATGTCCAGTGGCAGGATAAAGACGTTGTCTTCGCTTCGGAGTTGCGAAATTACATAGATATTCGGAAGTACTATTGCTAGTGATGTCCAAGCCAAGTATCGATAGTGCTTAAGCGCGAATAAGGCAGGAATAAATAGGAGATTAAGCACTGTGTAGTGCTTAAATTGATACGTGCCGAAGCTTCTTAACCCTTCTCCAAATAGTATTTCTCGTGCCTCGTCCTGCTCCAATAGACCCCTGTTACCCCAAAGCAATTCTTCGTAAAAAATGATCAGAAATAGTCCGTAAAGCACGACAGCCGGCAAAGCAGTCTTCAATAGCGGAAAAACTCCAATCCGTCTTAGATACGCCGATACGGCAAACCAAAGACAAAACGGAAGCGTGAGTGGCGTTACCCAGAAAGAAAACGTCAGCGCGATGCCGGAAACATAGAATTGTTGTTTCTCGAAGAGCAGTATTGCCAACCAAAGAAAAAACGCCTGAACGATATAGACTTCAGCTGAAATAGAGTTTTCGAAAAATCGATGGCATACGAACAAGATTAAAACGGTTAGCAACGCATAGCTAGTCGATTCCAGGTAGTGTCTTGCCAGTAGAAAACCGACAGTGAGCGCGGCTGAACCGAATACCGCGCTCATATAGGCCAAGGCCTGGTCAGTAGGCACGCTCGAAAAAAAATTGAGGCCGGTTGATACAATCAGCCCAAAAACGTAATAGCCCTGATGGGCGGTCAACTGATCCAATCGCAATGTGTCGATAATATTCGCGTAGTAGATCGTATCGCCGGTTGAAAGTAGGTCAACGTTCGATATGAAGATGGCCAGCCCGGATAGGAACAGTATCCAGGGGAGATGGTTTTCTTTGGATCGCCAATCTATGCCGGTCATTTTTGAGTTTCTTGGTCGGGCAGACAGTTAGGCACCATCATACCCGCATGTGCATATTCGCCGCTAAGCGGAACGAGTGTAATCCTCATCTTGAGTCACGGAATAGAAGCGCTCCGGCAGCACCAAACATGCGCACGCGGCTGGCAGCGCGTATCTATGAATAATACTTGTCTGTGATATAGAGAAATCGTCGGCTGTGGGCATCAAAGCAATTCTATTTTCTGTCGGCACAGATAGCTTATTTCTCCAGAATCTTGCAGGCCACCTGCAACCCGGAATCACAGCTTCGCCACAACAGTGCTTGGCCCCGCGCTTCGTCTTGGGCAACGCCACGCCCGCGCCCAACCCATCTGGCACGCGTGCTCCCAACACTCCATCGCGGTTTCAGGCGCAGGCTCCCGCACTATTCATTTTCGGGTTCATATCGATATAAGGCGTTGTGGGAGGCAGGAAGCCTAGAGAATTGGTAACCAAGTCGGCTCATAAAATTCTTTATGTTCTCCGAGTCTTCCTCAATTATTACGACTGGCCGATCACGTTCGAGTAGTGCTTTCATCCCATTCAATACGACAAAGTCGTGACCCTCTGCATCTATTTTCACGAGGGAAACCGGATGTAATAATGACAATCCGTCAACTTGAAGGCAAAGGACTTGGAGCCCATTCGCGTTTTGTGTCAAGTGCGCCATATAATAGTTTTCCAAACCGGTGTCGAAACTCGGTATGTCCATTCCAGCAAGTCGCGTAACGTCCGATGCCGCTGCATTGATGAGAGTTACATTTCTGTACTTCTTTTGCCAGACATTTGAACTTAGCAAGTCAAAGGTCTCGGGCACGGGTTCAAATGCGATAACTCTGCCTTGGGGCCCAACTAACTCCGCAAATCGTAACGTGTAATGTCCAATATTCGCCCCAATGTCGATGACCCAGTCACACTCTTTCAGGACTTTGTCAACATACGCAAACTCAGGTTCATCAGTTCGAAACGTATTATTGCGTATCTGATACGAAAAATATCTTCGCTTCAATGAATGTTGTATTGATTTGGGAAGGTAACTGGCGATTTTCTTCAGGAAAGTTCTCATACAGTAGGACCCTGTCGCATATTCAAGATTTACGCTAGGTAGACTGCGTTTTCTTGCGGTACGTCGATATCGCGATTCATGTTGCCGACATGCACCGGTTGCCGTTTCAGTCCACGGGCTAGCTCCTCGATTCGTTTCAGACTCCTATGTGCCTGCAGGTTCGAGGACTAGCAAAATACCATTACATGGCGTTAATGAGGAGTTCGAATTCCATTGAGGACGCCACTTAGAAGAAGAGCATGCACGAATTGCAGTGCGCGTCTATACCTGACGCGTATCGGTGACACAAGGAGAACATCGCCGATAATCGTCAATTCTTAAGAATTTTCTACCGCCAAAGATAATTCACTTCTCCAGCATCTCGCAGGCTGCCAGCAATTCCCCCGCGCAACTTTGCTGCAAAAGTTCCCGGCCTCGCGCCTCGTCCTGGGCAACGCCACGCCCGCGCAGATAAAGAAGTCCGAGGTTTGCGCAGCTTGGCAGGTAACCGCTATCACAAGCGACTTCGAACATCGGTACGGTCTCTGAGAGCTCGACTTGTCCGACCGTGCCGAAAAGCCATGCCTCCCCCAGTTCTCCGCACGCCCGCGCCCAACCCATCTGGCAAGCCTGCTCCCAATGCTCCATCGCGGTTTCAGGCGCAGGCTCCCGCGCTATGCCGTGCATCAGTACAGTGCCAAGCAGATAACAACTCAGACCATCACCTTCGTCGCAGTCGCGGAGAAATATTTGCTCCCCGCCAGCGGCGACAAATATCGCAAACTGGTCGCAGGCTGCCGACAGCCCGAGGTCACAGGCACGCGCAAGCATCGATCCTTCAAGCCGCGGGTCGTCTGGAAACGGGGTGCCGCGGCCAAGCAGCTGGCCGGCTCTTAGGCAGTCGGCCGCCGAGCCATTCGCACAGTCGTCGGTATGCAGTTGGATTAGGTTTTGGCAAGCATTGCGCAGACCGTCTGCACAGGCTGTCTCCCAGAAGCCGGCATCATTACCAGGATGGCCTTTGCCCACAAAACCGGTTGCCAGTATGCCGCTGAAGACAATCATCCAGACCGCCATGTGGGAGCGATTTCCTGTATGCAGCTTTTGAGCCCAGACGATCTTCTTATTCACCTGTCTGGTGATGCCATCGA
This sequence comes from Gammaproteobacteria bacterium, assembly GCA_029861795.1. The sequence continues at coordinate 3,503 of JAOTYS010000351.1, forward strand.
AGACGGGTACCAGCAGATTCAACAGTGGCACGCACAGCAACTTGTCGTAGAACCGTGGCAAGCCCCACAATTCCAACAGCCCGTAAGCGCCGAAGACCGCGATGCCGTACCCGGCACCAAACAACACCTTACCGACGTTCGTAGTTGGTGACGTGGCCGGATCGGTGACCAGCAGATGCAATCCCAGAAATACTGCAATCGGAATATTGGAATCGAAGAAGTAATAGACGCCGGTCACCTGCGTGTACAGCAGGTTCAAGCAGATGAGCGCGAGTGCCGCCCAGAGCGTCACCAGCGTTACCGAGAACAGCGCCTGAACGATCAGTCCCAGAAGAAAAATGTACAGGTAAATGTGCGGCGGACGATTCAGTGTCGTCGCTATTTCTTCTCCCCAGGTAAGGTCCGTAGTGCCGGTTGCTAATAGCCCGATCGAGAACACGAACAACCCAAGCGCTGACGGATTGAAAACATGGATGCTTCGACCCTCGCGATTCCAGCGGAAGAATTCCTTGCCCAATACGCCCAGCGCTACCATTGCGAATTGCAGATAGAACCAGTCCGGTTTGAAGAGTAGAAACAGATTGGTACTCAGGATGATCGGAAACGGACCGAAGCCTAGCGTCCACGATCGGCGTCGAGTCAGGCAAACGAGCATGTCCATGCTATAGACCAAAAGCAGTTGTGCCACGATCAGTGGCACATGCTCATAAACCGGGCGCCAGAACCAGCCCCAGTAGACGTAGAGGGCGCATTGGCAGCAGGCCTGCACGTAATGTGCTTTTACCGCGACAAACGAGATCCGCAAAGCGCGCCCGTCATGGCGTTGCCGAAGCCATAGAGCCGCAAGCCACAGCGCAAGTCCCGAGACTGTGGTCGCGATGGTGACGGCAATGACGATCTCGCCGCGAACTTGCGGCAGCGCCAGCAAGGCCGCGAGTCCCAGTACGAAAGCAAGTGCCAGGGCGAAGACCGATTCAGGACGTACGCGGGACTGTTCCGGCGGCGAACCTGATAATACGCCCGTCGACGTGCTCACGCGCTGCAGATCCTCGGCGCGTCGGCGGTAGGTACGCGAAGCCTTGTTGAGCGTTGCCGCCGCATCGATGGCGCCCAATATATGAGCATCACTGCCATGGAAAGACTTTGGCGTCTGTTGCAGTGATTAAGAGACATAACGCCTAGGCTGTCGGAGCTGTTTGCACATTGCACATCGACTAAATAAAAAAATCTTAAATATCAGTAAGATAACGTTTGGCATGCGAATTGCGTTGATGAATGTATAGAGACTGCTAGCAAGAATTGCTTGAAGGTAACAGTAAATGCGTTTGTTCAAAATCATGACATTTTTCGTTGCAACCCTAGCCTACGGCGTTGCGACCGCCGACCCGGTCCTGTTTGGCGATCTGCCGCCGTAAAAGAAAAATTCTGTGATGCCCGCGCTTGCCGCGGGCATTTTCTTTTGCGTAGTCTAAGCGACGGTAACTCGCCGCATATCATCTAATGTTAGAATCTTGCAGGATTTGAACCTATGACCACCGTATTCTTCGACAGCCATTTATCGGAAGACGATCGTCGCGAACGCCTTTACGCTGGCGATTTGTTCGTCTATTCGAGCGCGGCCGCCAGCCGAGATCTTTGCGAGTTCGCGAGGCGA
>JAOTYS010000352.1 GCA_029861795.1 Gammaproteobacteria bacterium
ACAACATGCCGTTGAGTAGGTGTGTCTTTAGGCGCACACAGGTTATTCGCCTGAAGGGCGAACCTACAACATGCCGTTGAGTAGGTGTGTCTTTAGGCGCACACAGGTTATTCGCCTGAAGGGCGAACCTACAACATGCCGTTGAGTAGGTGTGTCTTTAGGCGCACACAGGTTATTCGCCTGAAGGGCGAACCTACAACATGCCGTTGAGTAGCTGTGTCTTTAGGCGCACACAGGTTATTCGCCTGAAGGGCAAACCTACAACATGCCGTTGAGTAGGTGCGTCTTTAGGCGCACATAGGGTTGTTCGCTGAAGGCACCTACCTAATCGGAAAAGCCATTTACTGAAGAACAGAAACCCGTTAGCCTTTGGTTTTTGCCTCTCATAAATCCATCGAAAACATAACATGCCGTTATTGCGACCAACGAAGTCACATAACCGTTCTTAGGAGGCACTAGCGATACACAATTCTAAACAAAGAGGAGGATTCAATGGGCACGTTTAAATTGAGCTCTTTATTGATGAGTTCGGCAGTTGCGGTGGCATTGTTCATAGGGGGTGGGGTGGCCAACGCAGAGACGTTGAGTGGCGCGAAGCCCGTTGATCCGCAGCCGGACAGTGGGAAACTAAAGCCAGGGCTTGCCGTCACCTACTACTATGCGATGTTTGAGGATGTTAAGCACGTTGGTACTCTCGTCAAAGGTAAAAAGGGTGAGCCGCTTGAGCTGCTCGACCATGTCGGCGCGGACACGAAAGTCCTAACCTCGAAAAAAATTTGGGGTGTTGGCGCTGAGATCAGGGGCTTGATCAATCTTGCTTCAACCGGTACTTACACCTTTCGGATCAATTCCAATGATGGGATAAAGGTTGTAATCGGCGGTGTGCTCATTCATGAGGACCCACTGATCCACCCCGACACAATGTCCGATCCTATTGAGTTTGAAGTTCAGGAAGCCGGTTGGTACGACTTCGCTGTCGATTATTACCAGAAAAAAGGGACATACGCTCTGCAGATGTTTTGGACACCGCCCACTGAAGGCGAGACGATAGTGCCCGCTAGTGCCTACGGCTACCTTGAATAGCGGCTTCCTGATAATGGGCAGACGACGCTCGTCTCGGTTGGCGGATCGTCCCTTCTCTAGCAAGTCAGACGAGCTAAGTCTCTACATAAACTCGTTCCAATAATTTATTGATTTAATTAAATCAATCTGAACCCCGCTTGGATTTTTTCCTGCGCTAAAGGCGCAGTCAGAGGAATTTCTTGTCGGCCGCCTGAATCTTGCATGGGGCATTCTGAGTAACTGCACGGGCCCTGTATCGATCTGCTAGCTGGGTCACGCTCGGTCCATAGCCCTAAGGGCAAGGGATCACGTGGAAATCCTTCAGACTTGGCAACTTCGAGAGCATTTACTGAAGAACAGAAACCCATTAGCCTTTGGTTTTGCGTCTCCATCATTCCATTGAACAATACCATGCCGTTCGACTTGCTCATTCGTAATGGTTCGGTAGTCACGGCCGCCGACACCATGCGCTGTGATGTCGGAATCCGCAACGGGCGCATTGCCGCCTTGGCTGAGAACTTGGGTGGCGCCACCCGGGAAATCGACGCCACCGGTAAGCTCATTTTGCCCGGCGGTATAGATAGCCATTGCCATATCGAGCAACGCTCGTCATTCGGCGTGATGTGCGCCGACGATTTTTACTCGGGTACAGTCTCGGCAGCGTTTGGAGGCACTACCACTATCATTCCGTTCGCAGCCCAATACCGTGGCCAATCGTTGAGGGAAGTTGTAAGCGAATATCGCAGTTTGGCGGAACCGAAAGCAGTCATTGACTATGCAATCCACCTGATCATCTCCGATCCGACTGACCAGGTCCTCGGACAAGAACTGCCGGCTCTCATAAAAGACGGGTACACCTCGTTCAAAGTCTACATGACTTACGATGACCTCAAACTCAATGACTACCAGATATTAGACATTCTACAGCTTGCACGGCGCGAAGCGGCGATGGTGATGGTTCATGCGGAGAATCATGAAATCATCCAGTGGCTAACGGAAAAGTTGCTTAACAAAGGCTACGGCGCACCCAAATACCACGCGATCGCCCACGCTCGCATTGCAGAAGGAGAGGCGACCAACCGAGTAATCAATCTCGCAGAGCTGTTGGACGTACCAATATTGATCGTGCACGTGTCGGCTGAGGATGCTGTAAAGCAAATACGTCGCGCGCAGCATCAGGGTCTCAAGATCTATGCTGAAACCTGCCCACAATACCTATTCTTAAGCGCGGACGATCTTGATCGCGAAGGCATGGAAGGGGCTAAATTTTGTTGCAGCCCACCACCCCGGGATGTTGCCAACCAGGCGACAATCTGGAGCGGACTTACTGACGGCACCTTCTCAGTTTTTTCTTCTGATCACGCGCCTTATCGTTTCGACGAGAGTGGCAAACTCGCCCATGGCACTAACGCTCCATTCAAGCGCATTGCCAATGGGGTGCCAGGCCTTGAGCTACGTTTGCCACTATTGTTCTCGGAAGGTGTAAACCAGGGTCGTTTAACCTTACAGCAATTCGTGGCATTGACCGCCACCAATGCTGCACGACTATATGGCCTCTATCCGCGCAAGGGTTCCATAGCCATCGGCGCGGACGCTGATCTCGCCATCTGGGATCCCGATAAAGAGGTCGTAGTGAGCGCTGCAAATATTCACGATCGGGTAGGGTACACACCCTATGAGGGCAAGCCTCTCACAGGCTGGCCAGTCACTGTGATCAGCCGCGGACGAGTGGTAGTGGATGATGGTGAGCTATTAGTGGATCGAGGCAGCGGTGAATTTCTACCCTGCGACCATCCCGCCCCCGCCAAACCTCTCGGTCGCACCGCACCGGAAATGGATCCTATCCATAATTTCAACGCTGAGTTGTGATGTCATAGCGAGGTTTCGATGTCTAGAACAATAAGGGTGGCCGCAGCCCAATTAGGCCCTATCCATAAAGCCGATACTAGAGAGAGCGTTGTAGAGCGCCTCATTGCGTTGCTGCGGGAGGCGCATTCCGCAGGGTGCAAGCTTGTCGTCTATCCAGAACTCGCGCTCACAACTTTTTTTCCGCGCTATATCTATGAGACCCAGGATGAAATTGATGCGTGGTTTGAAAGACAGATGCCTAACCCGGCGACGCAGCCACTGTTCGATGAGGCAAGCAGGCTGGGCGTCGGATTTCATCTCGGGTACGCGGAGCTCACCGAAGAAGATAGCAGGGTCCGCCACTACAACACCGCCATTCTCGTTGACCCAGATGGTCGTATGGTCGGTAAGTATCGAAAGGTGCATCTCCCTGGACACGCGGAACCACGCTCCAACGCGCCGTTTCAGCACTTGGAAAAGCGCTATTTCGATGTGGGTAACCTTGGCTTTCCTGTGTGGCGTGCGTTCGGTGGAGTAATGGGAATGTGCATCTGTAACGATCGACGCTGGCCGGAAACTTACCGTGTTATGGGCTTGCGGGGCGTTGAATTAATCATGCTTGGATACAACACACCCACCACCAACATTGATGGATTTGCCGAACCTTTACACCTCAAACAATTTCATAATCATTTAGTAATGCAGGCTGGCGCTTATCAAAACGCATGCTGGGTGGTGGCTGCTGCCAAGGCCGGTAGTGAAGACGGTCATGTCCTGATCGGTGGTTCCTGCATAGTTGCACCGACTGGCGAAATCGTGGCGAAAGCACACACTGAAGATGATGAAGTCGTTTCTTATAGTTGCGATCTGGCACTAGGCGATTATCTAAAAGAATCGGTGTTCAACTTCGAAAAGCACCGTCAGATCAAGGCTTACGAGTTGATCACCGAGCGTGCGGGTGCAATTCCTCCAAAATAAGGGTTAGCAATACTGCAAACCCTCGGCGATCACGCCCCGTGCGACAATCGTACCGCGCCTATGGCAAATGTCACCGCCGCCTGAGTGGGATCGATTACCGGTAGACCAGTGGACTTCTCAATTTCCGCGCGATAACGAGCCATTCCGGTACAACCAATGATCAGCACATCTGCCCCATCCTGGTCTCGCAGTGCAAGCCCAATCTCACACAGACGCGGCAACGCTCGTGATTCATCGGCGAGTTCTAATACACCCAAACCTACCGCACGATCGCCAGCAAGTCGTTCACTCAAACCCATGTCGTGCACATAGCGAATATGTCTGGGCACCGAGGCCTCAAGAATGGAGATTACGCCGAAGCCTCGCCCTCGTGTCATGGCGCATAACATCGCAGACTCAGCGATACCAAACGTCGGCACCTCACAGATTTCGCGTATGACGTACAAACCTGGATCACTATAACAAGCGATGACAAAGGCGCTGGCTTTGTCGGCATTGTCACTAACAAACCGGCACAACGGTTCCACCACAGCGTCGATATCGGTCTGGGTCTCAATCGCGGCTGGGCCTTCCTTTAAGGTTACGCAGTCGACAGCCGGCCCGCCCGACATGCGCAAAGGCTCGAGCGCGTCGCTGATACCGTCGGTTACCGCCTGCGTGGAGTTCGGATTAACGACGACAATTGGGTCACGCATCATGCTGGTCCCATGGGTTCAAACCGAAGATCAAGTTTGACACGAAAAGCGCTTTCACGGTCATATCCCCCCGACATCACCCACAGTTTAAGCCCGACCGACACGACGAACCTACGATGGGTGTGGTTTCGGCCGCGACGCAGGAAAAACAAGAGGTTGTATTTATGAATCAAACAGACCGATACACGGTTCTACGGGGCGCCAGAGTATTAGACGCCAAGACGCACCGCGCAGATCTCGTCGATATCTTGGTTGCTGACGGCACCATAAAGGCGCTCGGCGAACCGGGATTTACTGCGCCGGACAAGGCCACAATCATCGACGCAACAGATCGACTGATCATTCCTGGTCTTATCAATGCACACACCCACGGCCACGGGGCACTGGCGAAGGGCAGTGGGGATCGCTGGACACTGGAACTATTACTGAATGCTGGGCCGTGGCTATCGGGGAATCGGAGCATTGAGCACAAATATCTGGCCGCCCTCATCGGTGCAATGGAGATGCTAAGGAAAGGTTGCACCGCATGTTACGACCTGTATTTTGAAATCCCCAAGCCAAGGGAGA
>JAOTYS010000353.1 GCA_029861795.1 Gammaproteobacteria bacterium
GCCAATTATGTGGGGGGCGATTACCCAAGACAGGCTGTCACCAAGAAAGTGTATACCTCCACCGAGTATCCGGCGCACCTTGAGATTGTGCTGCACAACGAGATGTCGTACTTGAATTGGTGGCCTAAAAAGATCTATTTCTTCTGCCTTAATCCGCCACAGTCGGGGGGTGAGACCCATATTGGTGACAGTCGTCTGATTCTGCAGCGTCTTTGTCCGGGAGTCAGGAAACGGTTTGAGCACAAACAAGTGATGTACGTACAGACCCTGCCCAACGAAGGCAGGATGACAAAATCGTGGCAGCAAACCTTCGAGACTTTCGAACGTGCTGAAGTGGAGGCCCATTGTCGCCAAAACGACATGAGCTATCGTTGGATCGCACAGGGTTTAAGAACCCAGATTGTCAGACCGGCGGTGTTGCAGCATCCAAATACAGGCGATTGGGTGTGGTTTAATCAGGCCGATCAGTGGCATGCCCTAAGTCAAAGCGTCAAGCATCAAGACCTAAATGTCGAACAACTTGATGAGGAAGAATTACCGTGCCATGCATACTTCGGAGATGGGTCACCCATCGAGGTATCGGACTTAGATGGGATTCGAGCTGCGTACCGCGACGCGGAGGTCGCGTTCCGATGGCGTGCCGGGGATGTGTTGATGCTTGACAACATGCTGATGGCCCACGGTCGAAAACCCTTCACCGGTAACCGCCAAGTGTTGGTGGCCATGGCCTAACGATTGCACTCGCAGTTTTGAGTCGTGCCACGATACACAGTACAGTGCTTCACCTGGAGCAATACCTTGGGACATCCCGATCACAGCCGCAACGCGCTACCCAGGCTAAACTAAGGCCATGGCTGAAAGAGTATTTCTGTTCGATACCACCCTCAGGGACGGCGCACAGACCTATGGTGTGGACTTTTCAGTTGCTGACAAGATCGCCATTGCCCAGGCCTTGGATCAGCTGGGGATCGACTATATTGAAGGCGGTTGGCCAGGCGCTAACCCCACGGATACCCATTTCTTCGATCAACCACCGGCGCTCGGCAAGGCCACCCTGGTGGCGTTTGGCATGACGCGGCGCCCAGGCAGATCAGCGCACAACGATCCAAGTCTCGCACCGATACTTAATTCGAAAGTTAGCACAACTTGTCTGGTGGGCAAGGCCTGGGATTTCCATGTTGATGTGGCATTGGAAATACCACGGGAAGAGAACATCGCCATGATCGCTGATTCCATTGAACTCTGCCGTGAGCGCAAGGGTGAAGTCATGTACGATGCAGAGCACTTTTTTGACGGTTATAAGGCCAACCGCGCCTATGCCCTGGAGTGCTTACAGGCCGCCCACAACGCCGGGGCCCGCTGGTTAGTGTTGTGTGATACCAATGGTGGGACACTACCGCACGAAGTCGAACAGATTGTCGGGGAGGTGTGCAAAGAAATCCCCGGAGAGTTCCTCGGCATTCACGCGCACAACGACACCGGCAACGCCATAGCGAATTCCCTTAGCGCGGTGCGCGCCGGGGTACGCCAAGTGCAAGGGACTCTCAACGGACTAGGCGAACGATGTGGCAACGCCGATCTAATCTCCTTGATTCCGACGTTGATGCTGAAGATGGATTACCAGATTGGCTTAGATGATCATTCATTGAGAAACCTAAGCTGGACTTCGCATTTCTTGGACGAGCGCCTAAACCGACCTTCAAACCCCCATGCCCCCTATGTCGGGTCTGCGGCGTTTGCCCACAAGGGAGGATTGCATGTCTCAGCGGTACAAAAATCTCCACGCACCTACGAGCACATCGAGCCAGAGATCGTCGGCAACCGCCGTCATATCATCGTTTCTGATCAGGCTGGACGAGCGAACGTCATCACACGCCTTGAAGAACTGGAGATCGCCTACAAAGATGACGAGAAATTGACCACGCTCCTGGAAATCCTGAAGCAAAAGGAATTTGCCGGTTATGCCTACGAGGGCGCCGAAGCGAGCTTCGAGCTATTGGCACGAGAAGTGCTCCACGAGGTGCCCGATTTTTTCCAATTATTGCGATTTAGGGTGATGGATGAGCATCGCCAAAACACAATGGGCCAGTTGGTAACAGAATCTGAAGCGACGGTCAAAATATGTGTAAACAAACAAGAGGTGATGCGTGTCGCGATGGGCAACGGTCCGGTCAACGCATTAGACAAGGCGTTACGCGCTGCGCTGGTCGACTGCTATCCGCAACTGGGAGGCATGCATCTGGTGGACTACAAGGTACGCATCATGCCACCGCGTCCGGACAGCACAGGTACCGATGCGATTACGCGAGTGCTCATCGAATGCGAGGACAGTAACCATCGACGCTGGTCGACCATCGGTGTATCGGGCAATATCATCGACGCATCCTACACCGCGTTGTACGACGCTTACCGCTTCATACTGTTTCGTGGCGATGCCTGACCTTTAAGTTTGGGCTATCCGCTGAGTGTCGCTGGCGTCGTCGCCCATTGACTTGTGGTGAAGATTCGACGACCGTCAACTGATATCCAACACGAATCTAAACAATCGTCCGCATGCAACCAAGACACACAGAATTACGAGAAGGCGTTATCTCAACTTGTGTTGAGATGAACAATCTGGGCATCAATCAGGGGACGTCAGGAAATGTCAGCGCGCGGTTAGAGGATTGTTTCCTGATAACCCCCTCTGGCATACCCTATGAGGACCTGGAAACAGACCATATCGTCGAGATGGATATGGATGGGAGGTACGACGACGCGGTCAAACCTTCCAGCGAATGGAAAATGCATCTCGCGATTTATCATCGCTTTGCGCAAGCACAAGCAATAATTCATACTCATGGCGTTTTTTGTACGGCCCTGGCATGTCAACGCACTAATATTCCGGCATTCCATTACATGGTAGCGGTGGCGGGAGGCAACGACATCCCGTGTGCCGATTACGCAACTTTTGGCACGCAGATGCTAGCAGATAACATGCTTGCGGCTCTAGTAGGGCGTCGGGCGTGTTTGTTGGCGAACCACGGCATGATTTGTTATGGAGAAAACTTGCCGAATACGCTGCGGCTCGCCGTTGAAGTTGAAACTCTGGCCAAACAGTATTGGCACACCCGTCAGCTCGGAGAGCCAGTGCTGTTATCGGATAAAGAGTTGGACCGTGTACGCGGTCTATTTGCAGGCTATGGCCAAGAAAGTTCGAAGGCTGGCGAGAGGTAGGTAGACGTCGCCCCAAGTTTTCACTTCGCAGAAAAAGGGTCGGATTTATTTTCTTTTTAAAGATTAGGTGATTCCGGTTCGTTGAACCTCTAAATTCAACAAGAAAATAAATGCGTCCGTTTTTCATCCTATCCGACAAAAGTACACGCCCAAACAGGATTACACCCAAATCTAGTCTTACCCTGACCTCTTGACTTGTTATTCGATCGTCGGCGCGACGTCACATTGTTGATTTACGTGAGTCGTGAAATCAAGCCTCAGCAGAAACCGAAGCAGCATGGCCACTACCAAAGACATCGACCCAGTTCAAGCGCGCAGTCATGCGCATCAGCACCGCCAGCGTGACCACGGAAGCTACGGTAATGGTCAAACCTGTCATGCCTTTGAGAAAAAAAGAGTACGAGAATAATACGAGATAAAAGAACTGTCCCGCCGCCGCGGCTTTCCAAGGAAACCGACTGCCAAGGGCTGTGGCGAGATAGCTGATCACAAGGACAACCGAAGTAACAGCCGCAACAAGAAAGGCCAGATGGACATCTATGATATCCACCAGGTACGCAAATATGAGATGGAATGCAAAGAATCCCGCGTTCACGAATAGATAGTGCATGGGATGAATGTCAATCTTACGCAAGATACAAATTGCGCTAACAAGCACGAAGAAAAACAATAGGCAGACCGGCGCGAAGAAACTCATGCGCGCCGACAGAGGCCCTGGATTGATTTTCTCCGGCATGGTGATACCAATATCCTGACGCGTAATTAGATCCTCTGCCATCCAAGTCAATCTCATGCCGGCCGCGGTCTCTTCACTCGTCATTGGCGACAGGCTGGACTCCGGAAAGTCCAGGTTCTTGAAATTCGTGTCCACCAAAAGTTGGAGATTACGCGCACGTCCACTTTCTGACGCGAACTGATAGCGCCAAGAAAACAGACCCCGCGTCGTAAAACTCACTTCGAAGATGCGGGTCTGTCCAGCAGGTACTTCTATGATATGACGAATACCTTCTTTGGTATCGATGTCTACTTGCTGCACTTGGTCGTCAATACCAAAAGCCAATTTGTCGTAGGTTGCATTCGCTGCCGGAAAAGGGAAATGCAGCAAGACATTCTGCGCGATGCCGGCACTATTGGTGACGGCATAGCGACCGACAAAATCAACCAGGAATGTCGGATACCAAATCAGACCCTTACGACGTTGCTCGAGATCGAGACGCACAGTAACGTGATTCGCGCTTGATAAAAGACTGCGGGTCCGCTTGCTGCCCGGCACTTTGACCTTCAACGACGGGGCTTTTTGTACTATGGGTGCACCCCAAAGCGCTTGCACAGACCCATCCAACATCGATGTGGCATCATACGAGCGCATCAGGCTAGCGGAACCCAAGACTACCCACCCCGCGACGCCTAAGAGAAAGATGAGCACAATGGCGACAATACGTTTCCCACTCATGACTGACCCTCCGGTGCGGCGCCGATAGGTTCCTTGTAGTAGATCGAAACAGGGACTGCTGCCCCACGATAGAACGGCCTGGTGAAGAAATACGGCACGCCGGTGAAACCGTCCACTCGCGGCCAACCTTGCTCCACCGCAGGATCTAAATCGCTATCCATGGCGATTAGATCCAGTCGACTGGAGAGACCAATGGTCAGATTGACCCTACGTGCCACCAAACCTGTTGCCGGCAAGGTCAAGTCTAGTCTTCCTTCTAGACCAAGCCTTTGTCCACTTTGCAGGAACGACAACTCAACGATAGATGCTGTATTCTCCGGCAAAGGAATAATCCACTTACCTTGCTCATGAGTATAGAGATTGCGCGATTCTCCATTGACCTGCAGCGACCATATCTGGGCGTCCGGGATCGCATTCAACTCCAGTTGATCTCCAGCATCTGCTGGCAGTGTTAAGATGCAAAGCAGTCAAG
>JAOTYS010000354.1 GCA_029861795.1 Gammaproteobacteria bacterium
CATCGACTTGTTGATGGCGCTGCAGCAACGCCATGGGCTGGCCTATCTTTTCATCAGCCACGATCTCAAGGTCATCAGGGCCATCAGTCATGATGTAATGGTCATGCGGGCCGGCAAGGTGGTGGAACAGGGGCCGGCACGGCAGATTTTTGAAGCCCCTCGTGAGGCCTATACCCGGGCCCTTATGGATGCTGCTTTCGACCTAGAGGTGGCGGACGCCGCCGTGGTAGCACAATAAGCCGACTATAATTATGAGAACGTAACCACACATCGATTACAAACGAAACACAACGTCCTGACCGAGGTAGCTGCCCGCCTGGACCTCATCTGCCACCAATAATCGCGACTAGGTCGAAATTTCGGGATCTACCTACTAAACTTAAAGAAAATTATAGGTTTGCCCGCTACAAGACCGTCCATGAATCAAAAGATCGCCACCCAGGAACTCAAACTCGGGATGTTTGTTGCTGAGCTCGATCGCCCGTGGGAACTGGCACCGTTTGAACCACCCTTCCAGTTACAGGGTTTCACCGTCCAGACCGATGAAGAAATCGAGAAGGTCAAAGGGCTGTGCGACTACGTCTATATCGATCCAGAGTTAGGCGAACGCGCTGAGCGATATCTTCATGACGGCCGGAACCTGAGTTCCACAGTGAAAGGATTGGCACAGGCTCCTCCACCAGAGCACGAGCCGGTCTACCCGGATCGGGTTACGGTCGAAGAGGAGATGATTCAGGCACGGGAAATCTTAGAAGACACCCGCACGGTCTATCGAAAAATAGAAGAGGATATCAAGGCCGGCAAGGCAGTCGACCCAAAGTCAGTTCAGAAAGTCGTAAGTTCGCTAGTCGAAAGTATCGTTCGCAACCCAGATGCAGTCATGTGGTTGGCGCAGCTAAAGAAACGACACGAGACAACTTATGAACACTCAATGTCGGTCAGCATTCTTGCGCTCACCTTTGGTCGATTCTTAGGCCTGCCCGAGGACGAACTCAATACTCTGGGCGCGGCGGCGTTGCTACAAGACATCGGTAAAGTGACGTTACCGGTGGAGCTGCTTAACAAGGCCGGAAAATTATCGGTACGCGAGCGTGAACTATTAAATAAACATGTCGACGCGTCCGTCGCAATGCTAAGCTTAAAAAAAGAATTTCCTCGTGAGGTCATTGCCATCGTTCACGCCCACCACGAACGTTACGACGGTAGTGGCTATCCTAAAGGTTTGAAGAAGAGTCAAATCAGCCTGCTCGCCACCGTCGCAGGTATGGTGGACACTTATGAGGCTATGACCAGCGATAGACCGTATCGTGAAGCTTACACCTCGTTCGATGCACTCATGTGGATCTATGAGCAGCGCGACTCCCAATTTCCGGGGGCCATCGTCGAACAGTTCATTCAGTGTGTCGGCATCTTTCCTGTGGGTAGTTTTGTTGCCCTAACCTCAGGACACATTGGTATCGTGGTTTCACGCAATAGAATCCATCAACTCAAGCCCAAAGTGATGGTGCTGACTGATGCTCAGGGTAAACGTCGTAGAAAACCCAGGACCGTTGACTTAGCGACCCAAAGTGTGCCCCCGGGGGAAATACCGATCTTGATCTCCAAAGTAGTAGACGCCCAGGAACATAACCTTGACCCTGCTGAGTTCTTCCTATAATCGAGTAAGTAAACACCATCGGACACCACACCCACAATGAGCCACTCTCCACTACCTATGGATAAGCCACTTAGCAATCTTCTCGATGAGGACGACTCCACCGACCAATCTACAGACAAACCCCTCGCCGATCTTCTGGATGAAGAGGAATCCTCCGAAGACCTGTTGTCAACTTCTGGAAATCGCGAGAGGCTAATAGAGTTAATCGCCAAGGAGATCCCCCAAGCTTCAGCGGGCGGCAACCGCATTGCGTTGCTCTGCTTTGATGTCGACCACTTTCGCGAGGTCAACTTTTCCGTAGGCTACAGCGTTGGTAATCAACTCTTGGACGAAATCGCCCGGCGTATCCAAAGCGTGCTGCGTCCCTGGGACATCTTTGCACGCATCGGCGACGATGAGTTCGTCGCTGTGCTGTCTTCGATATTTCACGAAGACCATGCCATTTTGGCGACTCAGAAGATACAGGAGAAACTACACGAAAACTTTCAGCTTGCTGGGGATGATCTAGATATCAGGGTCAGTATCGGTGTGGCCCTGTGCCCGGATACCAGTAGCGACGCTGAAGAATTGCTACGCCAAGCCACCATTGCAATGTACCAGGCCAAGTCCACACAAACGGACCATGCGGTTTATAAGCCCTCCAGTGCGGAAGCAACCATCTCCACGCTTTCCTACCAAAGGGAGCTTCGTCAAGCCATCACAGATGGCGATTTGGAACTCCACTATCAGTCCAAAACGGACTTGGCGACTGGCAAAATCATAGGTGCCGAGGCGCTGGCCCGTTGGATCCACCCGGAACATGGTTTCATTCCGCCAGATGAATTCGTTGCCGTCGCAGAACGCACTGGGATTATCAACTCACTGACCTCGTGGGCACTCAACACCGCTCTGCGACAATCCGCAGAATGGCAACACCAGGGGCAGCCTCTATCCATCTCCGTCAATCTGTCGACGCGCAACCTGCAAGACCCGGAATTGCCGGAGCTGGTTGAGCGAGCGCTGGAAACCTGGCGTGTTGAACCCCAACGTCTGGTCTTGGAGATCACAGAAACGGCAATGATGCTGGACCGTACCCGCACTATCGATGTGTTGAATCGCTTGTCTGATCTCGGGCTGGCGTTGTCCATCGATGACTTTGGCAGCGGTTACTCTTCGCTCACCTATCTACAGGAGTTACCGGTGAACGAGCTCAAGATTGACAAGGAATTCGTCATGACCATGGATCAGAATAAGAGCAACGCTGCCATTGTGCGCACCGTCATTGATCTTGCTCACAACTTCGGCCTTAAGGTTACTGCGGAGGGAGTTGAAGGCGCGGCCGCCTACGACATGTTACGGGGCATGGGCTGCGATATGGCCCAAGGCTACCATCTGTCGCGCCCACTCAAGCTCACAGATTTCGAAGAGCACATCGCCTGAAAGCTCGGTAGATTCACCTTCAGGCGAACAATCTTGTGCGCGCCTAAAGACGCACCTACCAACAAGAAGCTACGATCGGATTTCCAAGCTATTGTAGGTTCGCCTTCAGGCGAACAATTCGCCGGTGATCAGATAGCTTGCCGCGACGTGTATTCGCTGGTCACCTGTCGCACTTCCCCGCCGTCCGCTTCTTGCCCCTGGGGGGAGCCCACTGTGGCGACAGTGTCTTCCTCTTGCGATTCTGCGACACCAAGCAGAATAGACAACACGCGTGCCAGTCGTACTTGGTCGGGGACGGATATGCGGGCGAATTGAACTGCGGTGCCAAATCCTTGATCGCTGCGATCGACCCGCACGATCTTGCCTATTACCGAAATGCTCTCGCCCTGGGGTGTGGTAGGCAAAATCAATTCTACTCTTTCGCCTACTGTCCCGAGCGCCGATGGCGCCATGACTTTTGCGCCGCTGAAGGAAAGGCTGGTCAGCTTGCTCGGCGAGCCTAGCGAATTCTTTTCATCATACGACTCACTAACGAACCGCGAAGGATTTCTAGCCCAAGTTTGAGCGTCCACATTAGCTCGCGGATAACGTCTCTTGTCGTCGGCCTGTTGCGACCCGCTTGCTTCGGCCATCACGCTGTCCTCATTTAGCTGGATAGATGCCAACTTTATACCCCCACCAGGTATATGTGACGGAATAGATTCTATCATGCACTTATGAAGTTCCAAATAGCCTTGCGGAACCATCGGCTTTTACGCAAAGATAACAAGAAGTTGCGACGATTAGCCTGGAACAATCGCACGCTTTAGAGTAGTCCTGAAATGATGTCTTGGTGCCGGTGAGAGGATTCGAACCTCCGACCTACTGATTACGAATCAGTTGCTCTGCCAACTGAGCTACACCGGCCAGAGAGAACGCGGGTAACGTCCTTCAACGACTGCCGCGCAGACGGACGATTACCTCGACACCGTCGAGCTCTGTTCCGTCAGGCAACTCGGGTAAACCAGTGATCTCAATATTGCTCGCGTCAATGTCTTTAAGCTCACCGGTCTGGGTGTCATAGAAGTGATAATGCCGATCGGTGTTGGAGTCGTAGAAGACCTTGTTAGGATCGATGATTACTTGTCTTAGTAATCCCCGCTCTACGAACAACCCCAAGGTGTTATACACCGTAGCCCGCGACACCCTCGGCTGGTCCACGTTTACCTTGGCGTAGATCTCATCGGCGGCAAAATGAGCCGGCTTCTCAAAAAGAATCCGGGTGATCTCTATACGCTGCGGAGTGGGATTGATATCGTAATCACATAGCCGCGCCGCTAACGCGTTCGATTCAGGGTTGGCTGGATCATAGGCTTCCATGATGGAAATTATAGGCGTCAAGTCAGTCTCCAGTCTAACCCCGCTCCGTCGTCGCCCCCCCACCGCCCTGCATCCCAGCCCCATTGTTTGATGTAGGCGTAGATGTGCGCCTAAAGGCGCACCTACAAACAGGGCCTACGATCGGGTTTCAAAGCTAAAGGCGCACCCGCTACGGGGCTACGATCAGGTTTCAAAGCCATCTCAGGTTCCCCCTTCAGGAGAGCAGGCTATTCCGGCGGAGATACAACCAAAACCGAAACGACTAAATGAAGATCCACGTAGGAGCAGCATCCTGCTGCGACGTGGCTATTCAGATTGTCACCAAGAAGGTGCTCCTACGAACTGATGGGGTTCCACGTAAGGAACAGCATCCTGCTGCGATTGGGTATTCAGATTGTCGCACCTGGAGGCATCGGCGTACGCCTAAAGGCGTACCTACCAAAGCGCCCAAAAATGGCGTGTAGGTTGGTCTCTAGGCGAACAAGCGGTCGTCCCATCCGGGACGTCGCACCTAGAAGGTCCTCCTACGGTCTGATGGGTTCCACGTAAGAACAGCGTCCTGCTGGGACATGGGTATTCAGATTGTCGCACCCAGAAGGTGCTCCTACGAACTGATGGGGTTCCACATAGGAGCAGCATCCTGCTGCGATTGGGTATTTAGATTGTCGCACCTGGAGGCGTCG
>JAOTYS010000036.1 GCA_029861795.1 Gammaproteobacteria bacterium
CGACCATGGATATTCACCATTGTGGCAAATACGGTGAGAAATCACTTTCGCAGTGACTGCACGCGCCGATCGGTTTTTGATCACCGAGAGGCGCCCGACATTCCAGATCCTGTCGGGGGCACGGAAAGACAGGTGGCGGCGAGCGAATTGGTGGGCCATGTCGAGCAAGCAATCGCACGACTACCATTTGCGCAACGGGAGGTTCTGGTTTTGACGACCATTGAAGGTATGCGGCAAAAAGACGTGGCCGAAATTCTCCGCATTCCAGCCAACACAGTAAAGACGCACCTACGTCGAGCACGGCTTGCGCTGACTCGATCCTTGAGCGCGACCCTGGCTGTCGATTCGGGAGGCGATCATGGTGCGCTGTAACGAAATTCAAAAGCGACTCGCCGATCAAGGGACGCCGGCCGTCGCTGCCGAGGCGAAGGTTCGAGCTCATATTGAAAGCTGTGAGAACTGCGCGCGCTTCTTCAAGTCGCTCAAGAAAATAGAGAACGCGCTGACTTCGCTACCACAGCATGAACCTCCAGCGGATCTTCTAGACAGGGTAAAACGCTCCATTGAGCGAGACCCACTCCGCCCCAGCTTTATGCAGCGTCGTTGGGCGACCGGTATAGCGAGCGTGGCGGTGGTGTTGGCTGCCGTCGGGATTGGATCAAAGGTGTTCTATTCGTTCGATCTAGAGCAGGTACTGATCGCACCTGCTAAACGACCGGCGGGAAAAGTCGCCGACCTGGCGGCAAATTCTAAACCTAATCCTGAGGTTCAACGTGGTCAATATTTCGATTCGAAAAACCAAGAACATGTCGATTACTTCGGCGGCGACTCTCGTATGGTCGAGTTCGGACAAGTAGAGGGTGAAGGTAAGACGTTGTCCGACATAGGGGGTTTGCGGGATAGAGCGGCGACCAAGCATCGACCTGGGGATGATTCAATGGAATTGTATCGTCGGGAGCTAAGTCGATCTAACGAAGCTGAGCTGCAATCAACTACCGAGAAAGGTGGTCCAATCATTACCGGCGAGCTTGTCGCGAGACTTACCGGTGCCGAAGAAAGTCGATTCTACAGCATGCCTGAGGAATTTGATGCGCTGCGCGAGCGCCAAGGAGGGCGCGAAATTACGCAGCAGAGCTTGAGCAACTCGGCGGACATGCGCTCTGACGTTGCTACACCGATAGTGATCGGTGATGAAGTGCATAACTTTGCCGAACTTGATGTAGAGCACGCATCGAATAACGACGCGAACCAGTCCTCAAGTGAGGTCGCGCTGCTCTCGCCCGAAACATCGAACTATCCCTTGTCTCGTCTCGCTCAAAAGGTGGACGAGCCGGCTATTGCGGGCCAGTCGAAAGCAGAAAGCGCGGATGTGGGTGCGGCAAATAAAAGTACCGCCAAAGGTAAGCGCGCTGCGGATGAAATGTTCGCAGTTGGCACCGTAGGGTCAAAAAATGAGACCGCCGAAATCAACCCAAAGGATAAGCTACCGCACGCTTCAGTAGCAGCGGACTTAGATGATGTTGGTGCAGATATAAACCCCACTTTCGCGACTAAAACTGTTCCCGATAGAGCAAGGCGTGCGGCGCGAAACTTTCTTGCCCAGTTGGAATCAACCGAGGAGCTTAAGTTTCAGGATGCGACTGGCTACTGGGCAAACACCTATGTGCCGGGAGATAACACACTGCGGATGTTGGAGGCGCGGCTAGCGGCCTGGGATCGTTCCGTATTATCTGGTGGTGAGTTCGCGCTTGAACGTGCAGCTCACACTATCGCCCAACCCTTCGACATGCCTGAGGGTGCTGCGATTGCCGTGTATATGGATGCCGACAAGCGGGGTATCGACGGCCCAACGCGAATGCGGCTGCAGGTCGGCTTGCAAGGGGCACTACGCCAGTCGAGTCATAGACCGCCAATGAATGTGGCGCTAGTTCTAGATCTGGGTGATGAGCTCACCAACGATGAGAGCGCTGCGTTACGTGCACTTGTTGCGGCGCTGGAACAATCGAAGCAAGTTGGAGATCGTTTCGCCCTGGTGGTCGCCGGCAAGTCCGGCGGCGTGGTGGTGCCTCCGGAAGAGTTCCGTCATGGACCGTTGCGCCTAACGTTGACTCGGTTGCTAATCAATTCCCAAACAACTGCTGCAGATGGTATGAGTGTGGAGCAGGCGGTTACGGCCGCCGCGGAAACGATCCGCAGTAGCGATGATCAGGATGCTGGTTTGGAAACAAACTTAGTTCTGCTGGCGACCACACACACCGCCAACGATGATCTGGCTGAGTTGGAACGTATCGCCCATCAAAGCGCTGTAAATGGGGTCATGTTGAGCGTCGTCGGAGTTGGCGACCGGATAAGCCCCACGCATTTGGACCGCTTGGTTTTGGCAGGACAAGGCAATCGCCGGATCCTTCACCAATCTGACGAAGCCTTGAAGCTTATCGGGCGTGAGCTTCACGCGGCTAGCGCCTCTATCGCACGTGCGATAAGACTGCGCATTCGCCTCGCGCCGGGGGTAAGGCTAGTGAATGTGGTGGGCTCGCGCCGGCTCGATGATTCTCAGGTTCGACGGGTACGCCAGGCGGAACACGGTATCGATCAGCGGCTGGCGCGTGAGATGGGTATTCAGGTGGACAGAGGTGCGGACGAAGAAGGTATCCAGATAGTTATTCCGAGCTTCCAGTCAGGAGACACTCACGTGATCTTGCTCGATGTGGTCGCGGACGAGCTCGGTCCAGTCGCCGATGTGACAGTACGTTATAAGGATCTTGTTCATTTGCGTAATAGCGTCGCCCGTGCGCGGCTGTCGCTGCCGGGTGATCATCGAGCACCCGGGCCGCTGCAACGCAACGTGCTCAAGAATCTGCTCGCTTGGAAGGTTTCCGATAGTGTTTGGCGTGCTAGTCAGCATTTGACGGATGGCAATCGTGACCAAGCAGCCACGGTGCTCTCTGAGGCGTATGAACTGTTGCGGGGATTGCGAGCGGAGCTAACCGGTTGGGACGCCGATATTGATTTGATTAACGATGAACGCATGATTGCCGAGTATGTCGAGGTGCTTGCATTGCCTGTTTTGGATAGTCCAGAGCAGCGTTTATACCTCGCGAATTCATTACATTATGCGGCGCTACGTAAGTTGTTACCGGCGCCTTAAGTCATAGGTGCAGTAGGGGGGCAAGATGAGAACGCTATTTTTAATTTTATCTCTATTGACTGGCGCTCACGCGGTGGCTGAACCGATGGCGAACATAGCGGGTGGAGAGGTGAGAGTCCCGCTGTCTCAGTACACGGGCTTGTTGAATTTGGTGAATCAACAGGGCCGTCCTGCACCAGCAGACTATGCCATCGGTAAAGCAGATGTGACAGTGGTAGTGAGTGATCAAACCCGGCGCCCATCAGCCCGTGTTACTGCCACTTTTGCTATAGAGGTACTCGAGAATGAATGGACCCAGGTTCCTATTGTGCCGCCTGGCGTAGCGTTGACAGAAGTGTCCATCAATGGGGTTCCGATCCAATTAGTGCAAGGACCCCACGGCCTTTCCTGGAATACCAAGAATGCCGGTACGTACAAGATGGAGTTAAGCTACGATGTCGATCCGTCGCCCTCGGAATCGGGCTATGTGCTCCCCCTGGTAGCACCGTATGCCGCCGCGATTCACTTATCAGTGCTATTACCGGGTACTGGTTTGGATACCGCGGTGATTCCGGCCGTAGACGTGCAAAGCGTCGAGCAAGAGGGCCAAACAGAACTCACCGCCAGCGTTCCCGCGACTTCCTCGGTTTTGGTTTCGTGGCGGGTTCCCGGGCGGCGACCTTACGCCATGACTCAAGCTCAGTATACCGGCGTGTTGCAGGGTAATGCGGTGATCTGGAGGGCGAGCTTCGATGTTGAGTTATTCGGTGGCGAGTCGGTGATACTGCCTTTGCTGCCCCACACAGCAACTTTGACGGATGTTTTGGTAGATGCTGAGCGATCCACTGTCTTTGAGAAAGACAACAAATTTAGCACAGTAGTTAAGGGACAGGGCATCCACCAAGTGCAGATACGGTTTGAGACGCCGGTTTCCCGGGATGAAGGGCCGCCAAGTGCGCGCTTGCGGATTCCACAAGTTCCTATTTCAAAATTCGAACTCACCTTACCCGGTAACAAGGAAGTTAAGTCGACGCCTCAAGCCAATGTGATCGCGACACGAATTGATGATCAGACTAGGGCGACGGCGTTCATACCTATGGTCGAACAGATTGAATTCTCCTGGGTTGAGGCTATTCCAGAGAATATGCGGGCACACTTACGCTCCAACGCGACAATTTATCACGCGATTTCTGCTGAAGAAGGTGTGTTACACGGTCGCGCCACGGTGGTCTACGAGATTACCCATGGCGAGACTAATTTGCTCGAACTCTCCATGCCGACCAATATACAAGTCAACCGCATCACGGCTCCGGCTGGGGGCGTTTCAGATTGGATAGTGACAAATCCAGACGATGCGGAGTACAAAAAGCTAGACATATTTCTTGATCGATCGGTCAAAGGCGAATACGTGCTGCAAGTGGAGTTCGAGCGTTTGGTCGGGATGGAGATCTCAGCGCCAGGCGAGCGTGTCGAAGCTCCCTTGATGTCGGTGTTAAATGTTGGACGACAACGCGGCATGGTAGCCCTCCTAGCTGGGTCCGATTTGGCGCTAAGCCCGGTTGTGGAAAAGAATGTGACACGAGTGGGTGAAAACCAATTGCCCTCGTTTGTTCGCAATGAGCTTTCCATGACTATCGCGCACACCTATAAGTACACCGAGGCACCACAACTCATAATTCGGACGATCGCACCCGAGCGTAAGCAAGGGAAGTTTGATGCCCAGATAGATACCTTGATATCAATCGGAGAAGTGGCACTGCGGGGATCGGCGAGTGTAGCGATCAATGTGAAATCAGGTTCGATTGAGGAGCTAGCACTGAATTTACCGATGGGCATTAATGTTCTGGGTGTTTCCGGGCCTTCACTGCGATCCCATCAAATTCTCGTGGAGCGACGCCATCAGACCATTAAGCTGACCTTCACTCAGCAAATGCAAGGCCAGTTTCGCATCGAGGTGAACTATGAAAAGATCATGGCTGATAAACAATCAGATATTGGCGTGCCGACGGTCTCCGTGGGTGACGCCGAGGTGGAGCATGGCAGGGTCGCGGTCGAGGCCCTCACTGCGGTCGAGGTCAAAGCGAGCACAGTAGAGCAGCTCTTATCTGTGGACGTGAATGAGTTGCCGCAGCAGCTCGTGCTAAAGACCACGAATCCCATTCTGCTTGCCTATAAATATGTCCGCGCCCAGCCTCGTTTCAATCTGACGTTGCAAGTCACACGTCACAAAGAGATCGACGTGCAAGTCGCAGCAATCGAGAGGGCAGTCTACAAGACGCTGATAACCCGTGACGGCTTTGCAGTGACAACCGCAAACTTTGTCGTGCGCAATACTCGTCAACAGTTTCTGCGGCTGGAGCTACCCGCGCAATCTCAGGTCTGGTCTGTGTTTGTCGATGGTAAGTCCGAAAAACCGGCGCAGGTGAGCACAGGGAAAGTTGGAGATCAGTCGTCTGTCCTGATCAAGATGATTAATTCAGCCAGCGGATTCCCGGTGGAGATCATATATGCGACCCGCATGGACAAGATGGGTTTTCTGGGGACAATTTCGGCCCGCTTGCCTGAACCGGATATGATTGTGACCCACACCCATTGGGATGTGTTTGTTCCTACTGGTGCTCGATATCACCGTCCGCAGACGAGTTTAGACGTAGTAGTAGATGGTGCTGATGGGAATCCGCAAGGTACATTCGATGTATACAGTTCTTCGTCGCTGCTGCGTGCTGCCGAAGCCAGTGAGCGGCAGATCGGGCAATCACTTCGACTGACGGTGCCGACTAAAGGGATCCATTTCGCTTTTGATAAACTATATGCGAATCAATCAGCCGAAGACGCTACCTTTTCAATTCGATATACCTCCATTGAGGGAAATCGGATCGCCCTGTTTTCGAGTCTTATCGGGACGGTATTGGTTTGGCTCGGAATTCTTGGTCTTGGCAGTCATCAGATAAAGATGTCTCGTCGGGCGAGCGCTGTGAGTGTTGCCATAGGCGCTGGCACATTGATCATAGCGATCGGTGCGATGGGGACGAGTCCGTTGTTGGCGTCTGGCACGACATTGCTGATCGTGTTGTCCCTGGGCGTGTGGTCGGCGGCAAAAAACATACGTGAGTGGCGGCAACGTAAGGCCCACTTATGAAGCGGTGTAACGCCTCTGTGCAAAGCTAGAGCTTTACAGCATTTCCAAAGCGGTCGGTCCCGTTGGCGGCGGGAAGGCGCGGTCAAGCTCTACGAAATCCTGGGATTGCAACTCCAGCTCTAGCGCCGCCTGATTGGCACGAACGTGCTCAGGATCGCCAGCCTTGGGAATCGCTATAA
This sequence comes from Gammaproteobacteria bacterium, assembly GCA_029861795.1. The sequence goes on from JAOTYS010000036.1 coordinate 6,446, forward strand.
CGTTATCGTCACGTAATACCCAAGCAAGGGCGATCTGCAAAGGGGTGACACCCATGCGCTTGGCCATGCGATGCAGCGCCTTGTTGTTTTGCAGTCGACCTTGCTCCAGTGGGGTATAAGCCATTATTGGTATTTCGTGTGAACGGCACCAAGGTAACAAGTCCCACTCTATGCCGCGACGACCCGGGTTATAGAGGACTTGATTGGTTGCGGCATGGGCTCCACCCGGCGTAGCCCATAGCTCTTCCAAATCGCGGGCACCAAAATTGCTCACGCCGAAGTAGCGAATCTTGCCCGCATCGATGAGTCGACCAAAAGCGTCTAATGTCTCCTCGATAGGTGTTGTGGCTCGCCAATGGAGTAGGTAAAGATCAATGCGGTCGGTGCGTAAACGTTTCAGGCTACGCTCACATGCCTCAATGGTGCCGCCGCCGGTGGCATTGCCTGGATGTATCTTGGTTACTAAGAACACCTGATCGCGGCGCCCTGCGATGGCTTCCGCTACGACTTGTTCGGCACCGCCATCAGCATAGATTTCAGCGGTATCAATCAGAGTGAGTCCAAGATCCAATCCGAGCCGAAGTGCTAATACCTCACTCGCGTAGTCACGCTGGCGCTCACCCATTTGCCACGTGCCTTGGCCGAGAGCCGGCACCGTTTCACCACTGTGTAGGGTAACTGTTCTCAAAGGGTTCTCGCGTCTGATCTAGTTGCGCGCGTTAGTTTCGCCCGCCCTAACGCAGGCCACAAGCCAAAGGATCTCAGCGCATAGAGATGTTTGTCAATTACAGTTTGACATCCGATTCAATACGTTACAGTATACAATTAATGTGGTTGATGAGGCGTGCTTCGACGAATAACTCACAACGAGATATAATGTTCTGAGAGTCGATTTGCGGTAAGGCATTAGTGTCTCCGGACACTAAGAACCAACATGAAAACAACCTTGTGCGCGCGTTGGCTACGGATACGGGGGTATCGATCATGACACTCAGTTCGATCTTGGTGGTAAACACCAAAGGTGGATGTGGTAAGTCGACAATCGCCACCAACCTTGCTTGCTACTATAGGGGCATTGGACTGCGCACCGCTGTTTATGATTGCGATCGGCAACGATCCACCGAGACCTGGCTAAGGCGTCGTCCTAGTTCGTCTCCAAAAATCCAACGCATGGCTAGGTGGGAAGACTGTGACAAGCACGAAGGTCTAGCACGGTTGATCCTCGACTCCCCGGGTGGGATATCAACCACACAGCTCGCGCCCCTGGTTGCCCATGCAGATGCAGTCATTGTTCCCGTGCTGCCTTCCGATATCGACACTGCTGCCGCTGCGAGATTTATCGGCAACCTACTGGTAAATCTGAACGTGGATCCGGAGAGAAAGAACATCTGTGTGGTGGCAAATAGGGTTCGATTGAACACCAACAGTTATGCCAGGCTGGGGAGATTTTTGAGTAATCTTCGAATTCCTTGTATCGCTCAGCTACGCGATACTCAGAGCTATGTGCGAGCCTATGAATGTGGGTTAGGGCTTTGCGAGCTACAGCCCTCAAGGGGGGTGACGCAGGAGCTGGAGCAATGGCGACGGTTGGTCAACTGGTTGGAAAGACCAAAGGGAGAGACGATCTGGGAGCGTGCGATCAGGCTTACCGGAGGTGAATCGCGCCATGCCGCTAGCAGCCTAGCAGCACGGTGAGTCGCAGGACGCCTGGTTACGCTCGGCCCTCAATATTCGTGGTCCGGTACAACCGCTTGCTTTACGTAATATCCGTGTAGAACATTTGGCATTGGCCAAAGAGCTCTAATAGGTCGGATCGTACATCTGGGCCGCTATGGTTCCCCTGAGGTTCTGTGGTTTTGGTTCACCGGCCAAATCTTGTTCGTACGCTTTCTCTGCCACCGCCACAGCAATGTCGAGAGACACACCACGGATATCGCAGAGCGGTGGATAAATCGCTCCGGCGGCCAGGTCTTCTTCGCCAACAAGATCAGCCAGTGCCTGAGCGGATGCTAAAAACATCTCGTCAGTGATACGTGTCGTTTTGCAAGCCACTGCGCCCAAGCCGATTCCCGGAAAGATGTAGGCATTGTTGCCTTGGCCCGGTCGAAGTGTCTGTCCGTTGAACGACACCTTGGGGAACGGGCTTCCGCTGGCGAAAATGGCGCGGCCATCGGACCACTTGTAGGCTTGCTCAGCGTTGCATTCCGCACGGGATGTAGGATTTGACAGCGCGAAGATGGTAGGACGGTTATTGATGCTGGACATTAGTCTCACAGCGTCCTCGGTAAATGTGCCGGGAAAGCCTGTGGCGCCGATTAGGACATGGGGTTTGATCGCTTTAATTGCGCTGAGAAAGTCCATCGGAGAATGTTCGTGGGCATAGGGCAAGTTGTGCTCCAATAAATCGCTACGGCTTTTGACCACGAGTCCCTCCTTATCTACAAACCAAAGGCGCTCATAAGCGTCTTTAGCGGGCAGACCTGCGTTTTTGAACGCGGACACCATCAAATCGGCAATGCCAGTGGCGGCTGAGCCTGCGCCGAGGAACATGATCCGGAGATCCGCAAACCGTAGAAGGGAGATTCGGGTCGAGGCGTACACCCCGGCAAGCGCCACCGCAGCTGTGCCTTGAATATCGTCGTTAAAGCACAATACCCGATCGCGATAGATGTTGAGCAACTTATATGCATTGGGGGTGAGAAAGTCCTCAAATTGAATCAAAGCGTGGGGAAAAGCGTCTTCAATTGCGGCGATGAACTCCTCCATCAGCTCGAGGTAGGCAGAGCCCCGCACGCGCCGGCAGGTGATGCCCAAGTACAAGGGATCGTCAAGCAGCTCTTGATTGTCCGTGCCTACATCCAGCATGACTGGGAGACACCGGCGAGGGTCAACGCCCGCGCATGCCGTATACAACGAAAGCTTGCCGATTGGTATACCCATGCCGTTGGCACCGAGATCGCCCAGACCCAGTATGCGCTCACCATCGGTAACAACGATCACGCGGGCATCGTTGTCCGGCCAATTGTTCAATATCTGGCGTATTTGTCCTTTGTCCTCTGGCGTGATGTAAAAACCGCGGGGTTGACGGAAGATGTGAGCGAATTCTTTGCACGCCTGGCCTACGGTGGGGGTATAAATCACCGGCATGATTTCTTCGATATGGTCCATCACCGTCCTGTAGAACAGCCGCTCGTTTCGACCCTGTAAGGCCAGTAGGAATATGTATCGCTCGATATCAGAGCCTTTGCGCCGCAGATTCTCCATTATCCGGTCTTCTTGTACTGATTGAGAGCAAACTTTTGCGGGTAGCAAGCCACGAAGACCCAGTCGGCTGCGCTCTTCTTTTGTAAATCCTGTACCCCTGTTTTCGGCTGGATTCTGGAGAAGATCGAACCCTCGCTTCGCTGTGGTCGTCATGATTTCACCTCGATGGTGGAATGTACGCTGCCTAATGAGCCTTCGTTACCCTCTGGGGATATAGGCTCGCTGTCTGACTCTAGTGACTCGGCAATCCCGGTTTGCCATTGTTACTGATGACGAATCTGGTGGACAGGCCCGCAGCCCGGCGTAATCGTCAAGTCTTGCATAGCTGCACAACGCGAGCGCCCAAAAATCCTGCGTCAGGCTGTGACCGTTCGGTCTTTTAACGATCCGTTTAGAATTACAAGTAGTGGCGTCTGATATCCTCTCACAGCGGCGGGAAAGCGACAAAAACGTTTCTTTTGTGGTCGGGAATGCCGTTGACACCTTTGACGGATCTAAAGTAACAAAGCATAAACAGCGAGAATGCTGCATACCAACGGGAACATCCATCGTGCCCAAAGTTCAATGGATCGCGCGCGTTCAAGTCGATCGGAGCGCGCCAGAAACGAGGTGGTAATTACTTCGGTCAAGCTCGCAGACACCGCGACGACGAGCAATCAACGTACCGTGGTTGTTCGTTACACTCTACACGTCAAGAAATCTTGTTGAAACGATTAGTGAGCACTGAATCTTGTTTCGCCCGTCATTGGGGTCGACCGCTTTCGCGGGCGTAGCCGATTGCTGAACATTCTTAACTTGCTTATCGATTCCCAAACCGGTATTCCGCACCGAGGATGATGGAGGTCGCGGTGGTATCGTAAAAATCAATGTCGGAGTCGTCGTCTACATAGATAATGTTGGCGACCGCGGACCAGCGCTGGCTTTGCGTCGGCAGCCGGTAAAACAGTGTCGCACCCAGAAGAGCAGTGGTGCTGTCCTGGAACTCGCCGTAGATCGGGTTCGCGCTATCGAAGTCAGATCCACCGATCTCGCCAGTCAAAATTACTGTGAGCGGATTCGCAAAATAGGCGTAAGCCAGCTGCAGCCAGTAGCGATCATTGCTCATCGCAGCGCCGTCAAGGTCATTATTGCGATAGCCGAACTGCGGCCGCAGCAGGTGCTGTGGGGCCAGTTGCCAGGCGTAAGATACCGTCGCCGTGTACTGGTCGCCGCTACGGCTCAGCAAGCTTTGGTCGGCCGGGGCCAGGCTGCCCTGGGTAACGAGGAAGTCCCCACTTTGCTCGTTATCAATATCGATGTCACGAGCAGTGAACTGGACCTCGAAGCCGGAACCCATGATGTCATCCCACTCAAGGCGAAAGCCGGTCGCGTCGCGGTCCGTGCGGGTGCGCGGCGACCCCTCGAGAAAAGGGTCTTCCCATACTTCCGCGGGAACACCGTCGAGTTCAAAGGCCGCGGACAGCACCCCCACATTGGGATACTCTCTGCGTACACCCAACAGCTGCGCGAAATCGAAAGTGACCAGATCCTCGAGGGAGCTGCCAAGGAACACCTGCGTGCGTTGTTCGGCAAACGTATAGTTGATCTCGCCCGTCAGTGCCCCGTAGGTGTCGTCATCGGACTGGGGAGTGTCGGACACTGAGCCGATGGTCGTGTTACCGATGTCGATGAGCTCGTTGCCCGCCACCACGTTGCTGTCAAAATCGACGTTGCCGACGCCGAATAGCACAAAGCCACCCCATCCGCTCGTATTGGGAAGCTTAAGAACCATCACATCGTCTTCATCGGGTAGATCGTCAATGGCCAGCACCACGCCCGATCCAGTGAACAACGCGACCAACAGCACGAGTTGCACGATAGTTCCGCGGCGCGCAATTGGAATCTCGAAATTAGTAATGGGTACGCTCTTTAATAGTGGCACTCGCATCAACCTCTTGTTTGACAGCGGCATATACGCGTCGTGAACGATACGCGCGGGGGAATGAGATGTACAAGTTTACTAATTCGTGACTTAAGCAGACTTTGGATAGAAGATCAAATCTGACCGTAACAAGTTCCCGCGTTGGCAAAGCGCACCGGTGGTTTGTGGAGTTAGCTTGCTAATGAATCCACGCTCGCTTGGGAAGAACGTCATTAGTTCCTGTGAGTCGCTCTTGTTTTGGCTGTGTAGGCCAAGGTTTGTGATGGTGTTCCACTACGCCTGAACACAGGCACAACGTCATCTTAGAGACCCAATCCATTTACTAGTCCAAGAAATTCATCAGATTTATTTCGCTATTGTCTTGAGCACGGGAGAAGTGTCATTCTAGCAATCCCTGGTTGTCACTTGAAATAGAACGAAGTTGCGCGTTGCCAGAACTCTCCTGATCGCTCTTGCTGCCCTGGTTGGTCTGGTGGTGCTGGCCATCGTCGTCGCCAAGCTGATCCCCAACCAGACTTACAAGGGGTGGATCGAGAGTGCGGTGACCTCATCCACTGGCCACGAGTTTGAGATTGCAGGGGATTTCACCGTCGACATCGGCACCACTGTGCGCATCACAGCCGAGGACGTCAGTTTCGCTAACGCCGATTGGAGTGCGAGCCCTGCGATGCTAACCGCTAAGCATGTGGGTGCCACCGCACGTGTGTGGCCACTGTTGAACAGGTTATTAGAGGTCACGGTGAAAGCGGAGTCGCCAGCGCTGCTGCTCGAGACGAACGCGGCGGGTCATGGCAACTGGGATATGCCGAGTGATCAAGCGGAGGAACAAGATGAAGACAAGGGTGTTAAAAGAACCAGGATTCGAATCGTTCCCCGCGACATCGAGATCACCGATGCGAGAGTGACCTATCTTCGCGGTGGCAGCGGCAGTACGAAGTTGGCTGAAATCGACCAATTCCGATTGGGAACCGAAGGCGAAAAGCCTGGTGTCACCCTAACCGGCCGCTATAACGACCAACCGGTCACCTTAGTCGGTGCATTAAGTGAGCTGGAAAAACTGCAGACCGAGGAACCTGTCGCGCTTGCACTGAACGGACAACTTGGACAAGTGTCGGTCTCGGTGGAAGGAAGCGTGGCAAATATCATGAGCGCTGCGGGGCCTACGGTCGGTCTCGCGCTGGGCGTGGTCGGGCCTGCGACGCAGGTCTTCGATCCATGGGTAGCTGGTGAGCTTCCCGATCTTGGCGCGCTGGATTTCGCGGCGCGCGTTAATGGCAGTGCGGGCGCTTACGTCGCCGACAAACTCCGCCTCAAGCTAAGCGGCGATGCCGCAATCGTCGATATCGAGGGACAGATCGATGACTTGAAAGACTTCCAAGGCATCGATGCGCGCGCGCAGATTAAAACCACTGCACTGCCGGCGATCATCGAGGCGTTCGGGATCGATGTGCCAACTCCACTACCCCAGTCTGTCGAGGCAAGCGGCGTGCTCCGCGGGGGGAAGGGTGCGCTCGCCATCCACGATCTGCGGGCAAGCATCGAAGACGCGCAAGTGTCGGTGACGCTAACAGGCTCTGCAGTTGACGTGGTGACCAGACAAGGCCTCGTCGCGGATGTGCACGTGACCGCAGGTTCGTTAGCGATCCTCTCAAAGTTTGTAGGTCAAGAGCTGCCGGCGACGGGTTCCGTCAACGCACGGGCGCACGTTAGCGCCGACGATTCAATCTATGCGATCTCCGAGCTTGACCTTGAAGTCGAAGGCGATGCGTTGAATGGCAAACTGAGCGGTGCCGTGGCAGATCTGGCGAATTGGAGGGGTGTCGACGTGACGTTGGATGCCAACGTTGGGTCGTTGACGCAGTTCTCCGACCTCATCAAAGCGGAGCTACCGGAAACCGACCCGCTGGCGGTAAAGGCGAGGGTCAGCGAAGGTGCTCAAGGTGCCGCCCAGATCGCGGCAGATATCGAAGGTGATGGGCTGCGGGCAAATTTCCAAGGCGCGGTGCAAGACCTGCGAGCGATTAAAGGTGTCGATGGTGATGTCAGCATCGAACTCAACTCCCTGCAACAGATTGCGGCGTTGACCGGTATTGATCTGCCGACTTTCTTTCCGCTATCGGCATCCGGTCACGTGACCTCTAAGGATACGGCGTACGAGGTTACCGATCTGACCGTGCACGTTGATGATGAAAAGCTCAAGTTAGAGTTGGCGGGCTCAATCGGGGATGCACTGGCGCTCAGCGGTGTCAACCTGGAATTGAGCGGTCGTTTGAGTTCGTTGGCGGAGCTGTCCACAACGTTTGGGCGTGACTTGCCCGAGACGGGACCGCTGGACGTTTCGGCAAAGCTCGGCTCGAGCGACGGGACGTATATCCTCGATGATTTGAACCTGACGCTTGCAGGCGAGGTGATGGATGCGACAGTGACCGGTTCGATTGCCGATCTATTGAAGCTCAAAGGCATCAACTTGGATCTTAACGGCCACATCCGTTCGCTCACGGATTTGTCAAACGTACTGGAGAAACCGCTCCCCGAGACCGCGCCGTTGGAGGTGTCGGCGCAGTTCACTGCTGAGCAGGGCGCGCAAGGGCCGGGCAACGTGGTCGCGAGTGTCCAGGGCAAGTGGCTTAATGCTGAAGCGAAGGGTCGTATCGGTGAGTTGCGTGAATTCAAGGACGTCGACGCGGATGTGTCGCTCACGCTCGCTTCGCTAATCTCGATCGGTAACCTTGCCGGGGCATCGTTGCCGGACATGGGTCCGCTCAACGCTTCGGGACACATCCGTAGCCGCGATACTTCCTACGAGCTCACCGATATCAATGCTGTACTTGCCGACGAGGCCCTTGAAGCGCACCTTACTGGGGCGATTACCGATCTGCTCGCAGTCACAGGCGTCAACCTCGAGTTGGCGGCGACCACCCCCTCGTTGGCGAGGCTTTCTCGGTTCATCGACACTGAGCTGCCCGATACCGGTCCGTTCGAAATGCAAGCATCGGTGCAGGCCGAGTCGGGGATCGCAGCGCCGACTACGCTCTCGGCCAAGGTAAATAGTGAGACGCTAAGCGGCTCGATCGAAGGAACGCTGGCCGAGCTGAAATCCCTGGACGAGCTTGACGTAGACTTGACCCTCGCCGCCGCAACGCTTGAAACCATCGGCCAACTTGCGGGAGCTACATTGTCGCCTTCGGGACCAGTTACCGCCAGCGCTAAAATGGTGCACAGTAACGGGCGTCTGGCACTCGACCCGCTTGAGCTCACCATCGGCGATAGCCGACTCGATGGCAGTTTTCAGTACGTCACTCACGCGGACGACCCCAACACCAAGGGTGCGATCCGGGGACGGCTTGCAAGTCGGCACATCGACCTGAATGAGATTTTCGACATTGAGCCTGGAGTCGACGACCATGTGCCACCCGAACTGCCGCCGGCCGGCACCGCCGCCGGTGAGAAGGCCAAGGTCCCCGAAGAGACGGCCGAGGGGGTGTTCACGGATACGCAGCTGCCACTAGATTGGCTGCGCCGCCATGACATCGACCTGCAGTTTGAGAGCGAGCGCCTAAAGATTCTGCACACCGACATCCACGCGCTCTCTGTCGCGACGACGGTTGATGGGGGGGTCTCGAAGACGGAGTTAACAAGAGGACGAATCGGTGATCAACCGATCGAAGCCTCAGTTACGCTCGATGCCACGGTGCAGCCGCCTACTGTGCGGATACAGGTCGATCTGGATCAAATCCCGTTGCCACCGATCTCACAACTAGACGCTGTGCTGCAAGGCGGTGTCCTTGTGTTCAAAGTGGACGTCGCGGGCGCGGGCGTGTCGATGCGGGAAGTCATGGGTCATCTGAACGGTCATGTGCTCTTGGCCATACGCGACTCACGCACACCCAATAATTTGCTAAACCGATTTGGGGCGGGCATATCCATTTCGAGCATCAACCCGTTTGATGAGAGTGAGGAATACACGACGTTGCATTGCGCCGCCAGCCATTTCGAATTCACGGACGGCGTGGCGACGACACCGCGCGGTCTAGCGATACAGGTCCCGCGGGTCACTTGGCTCGGCAGCGGACAGATAGACTTCAAGAACGAGACAATCGATCTACGCGTCCAGCCGAGAGCACGCAGGAGTGTGTTGAGTTCAAGCGATCTTGTGCGGATGCTGCAGTTCAGGGGTCCGTTGACGAATCCTCGGCTAGTGGCGAATCCGGTAGGCCTGGCGACAAGCGGCGCGAGCGTTGCCCTTGCCTTCTCCACCGGAGGAGTGTCACTACTGTGGCAAGGGCTCTACGGGTTGTTCCGGGCGAATGCCGATCGGTGCAAACGCATCGAGAAACAAATCGTAAAGATCCGTGCGACTGGCGAAGACGGTTAAAGCACGTAGGGATCTTGTCGTTGTACGAGGACCTACTCGATTGATTCGGATGTCGTCGCGCTAGCACGATGTCTGGTAGAGCCTGCGACCAAAATTCTGTGATAGTGTGTTTTCAATATAACGTTTAACGCAAACCGTTCAAACAATGATGCCGTTAGCACAAACAAGTCCAAACTACACTGCACTACTGTTGTGTTTGTTGGTCCTCATCATCGCGGTGCCGCTGCTTCCGGCGGACTGGCCCGGACACTTCCTCGAGCTCGCCTTCGATCTGGTATTACTGGCTGGCGTGTACTCGGCCGCATGGAGTAGTCGGCACAGATGGCCGTTCATTATCTTTACATTGGTGACCCTGGGTGCTCGATGGTCCGATGAGCTGTCCGCTCACATAAGCGTCGATGCAGCGTCATACGGACTGACCCTGGTGTGGATCATCTATGCCATCGAGATCGTCTTCGCGGCTTTGTACCGAGAGCGCGAGGTCACGGTTAACCTGATTCTCGGCGCAATCGTGGTCTACCTGCTGGCAGTGGTCGCATTTGCTGAGTTGTATGGGCTGATCGAAACCCTGCAGCCCGGTTCTCTCGCGGGACTCCCTACTGAAAAAGTGACTAACGCGCTGATCTACTTTAGCTTTGTCTGTATGACAACCATGACTTTCGGCGATATTGTGCCGTCGTCCAATCTGGTGCGCTCGTTGTCTGTGGTGCAGGCGGTATTTGCGATGTTCTACGTCGCCGTGATGATCGCCAGACTGGTTGGCCTTAATATTGTCCGCGAGGTCACAAAAGATCAATCATCGTCGAATCGGTAGCCTTATCCCCTACACGAACGGGATGATTCAAGCAGCGCCACGGTCGGTCCCGCTGGCGTTAGTTTGCATCATTAAGATGCTCGCAACTGGATTGTCAGCCTCGTGCGCCGAACACTCATAATTGCTGATCTGGACAGTCAGACATGTTCCGGGGGAGTCAATGACCCACAATAAGTGTTAACATTGTCGCCCGTGAACTGATCGCAGCCCTCGAACAAACCCAACAAACTCGCAACATGGACAACGGCATTCTCCTCAAATTCGTCACCCTCACGATCTTTACCCTCATGCTAACCATCGGCGTGAACCACTCTCTGGAGCATCTCGGCTCGGTGTGGCGGCAACGTGACGTTCTCCTGCGCGCACTCCTTGCCGTGATCGTACTGGTACCCCTGGTGGTGATCGTGCTGTTGTGGGTATTCGACTTGCCGCCCGCCGTTGCCACAGGCCTCGCGGTGTTGGCCGCTGCCCCGGGTGCACCGCTTACCCACAAACGCTCGCAAATGGCGGGTGCGGATCTCACCTACGTCGCCAGCCTGCAGCTCACCCTGGCTTTACTGGCGGTGGTCGTGACACCGCTTACCCTGGCCATCTTTTACGGGCTGTTTGAACTGGATATAGAGCGCGTGAGTGCCCTCAAGGTCGCTCAGCAAGTGGCTCAGGTAACTTTCCTTCCAGTAATTATCGGCTTGGCTCTGCAGCGCTTTGCACCGCAGCTCGTTGCGGTGATTGGCAAACCCCTGAATGTGATCGCAGACGCCCTGTTCATGCTGTTAATGCTTGCGTTGATTGTGCTCCTTGTCATCGCCCCTGACATGCGCGCAATGCTGAAGGTGGGGTGGCCGGCGATCGCGGCCATCCTGATTATGGTGGTGGCCGCATTGGCGATCGGCCATGGGCTCGGTGGTCCAGCCCAGGATCGGCGTTCCGCCCTCGCCGTCGCCAGCATCGCCCGCAACGTCGGACTCGCCCTGTTCGTGGTGGGCTTAAGCGATGCTGGGCATACTTCTATTCCCACGATCGTGACCTATATGATTTTGGGGGCGGTCATTGCGGTTCCTTATGCGATCTGGAGCAAGCGCCAAGTGCAGTCGGCGACGACCGAATAAGAGTAAGGCACGCGCAGAACCAAACGCTCCATCTGACGCTCTAAACGCGCCGTCACCAAAGCAGGCAGTCGGTCTTGACAAGTTCCCCGGCAATCATGTATTGGTGTGGTCTCGGACAGGCAATCACTGCGTGTCCAACGTAGCCCGCGTTATTTAACTTGAGGGCAGCGTAATCGTTATCCTCAAGATGCCTGAGGTGCTTTCAACACCCGAGCAACCGGAGTGACAAGAGCCAACAATCAATGAGTAGCCAGTCCACCGGCACCAGCACCGCCACCGAACTCGCTCGCGAGCGCAACCGCGAGGCAGCCGAACGGACGCTCTTGGCGTGGATCCGCACGACGATTTCGATGATCGGTTTCGGCATCGGCTTCGGCGCGGCGGGCAACTATCTCGCCAAGAGCGGACCGGAGCCCACCAGAATCCACGACCTGGAATGGGTCGGCTCGGCCTTCATCCTACTCGGCGTCGTGGCACTGTTTGCCGCCGTCATTCAGAACGTACGCTTGCTGAAGCGAATTCGAGGCGCGGATTTCGTCTATCTCGAATCCTTCCCCATGGGTCTGATCACGGCAATACTGATGTTGGTATTCGGCCTGCTCGGCTTCCTATATATCCACGCCCGTTGACCGACCCGATGCCCAGCGAGAAGATGCCGCCGCGCTTCCACGTGCTTACCAAGCCGACCGGGGCCATCTGCAACCTCGACTGCGCGTATTGCTTTTTTCTTGACAAAGAGCTGCTCTACCCCGGCAGCCGCTTTCGCATGCCCGATGAGGTGCTGGAGAACTATATCCGCCAGCTCATCGAGTCGCATCGCAGCGACAAGGTTACGGTCGCGTGGCAGGGTGGCGAACCCACGCTCATGGGGGTCGATTTTTTTGAG
>JAOTYS010000355.1 GCA_029861795.1 Gammaproteobacteria bacterium
GCCACTGGTTTTCCCCAGTGTGGCGGTGTCCACCTCTTCATCCAACAGATCATCAATGATTTGGAACGCGAGTCCAATGCAATTCGCGTAGTCGTGAAATCGTGCCACCATGTCATCTGTAACGCTGTCACAGGCTAGTGCGCCGAGCGCCACAGACGCACATATTAATGCGCCGGTCTTTAGCCGGTGCATTGTTTCCAATTCGGTAAGGGTGAGTTTTTTGCCTACCGAGGCCAGGTCAATGGCTTGACCTCCCGCCATTCCACGGGACCCGGACGCCGTTGTCAGTGTTTGGATCATCTGTAGTCTGCGTGCAGGACTTACCTGCAACTGCCGGTTAGCTACAAGCACTTCGAAGGCCAGACTCTGCAGTGCATCGCCGACCAACAGGGCGGTTGCTTCATCGTAAGCACGATGGCAGGTTGGTTTACCACGACGTAAGTCGTCATCGTCCATCGCCGGTAGGTCATCATGCACCAGGGAATACGCGTGGATTAGCTCCACCGCGCATGCAGCGCCATCTAAATGTTCTTCGCTCACAGCTACGGCGTGGCCTGCAGCGTAAACCAACGCCGCTCGTACTCTCTTGCCGCCGTCCAGACTGGCATAGCGCATAGCTTGATGCAGCCGCTGAGGAGCCAGGTTAGAGGGTGGTAGACACGCGTCGAGCGCCTTCTCAACGCGCCCCTGAAATCTCCGCAGCGTCAGTTCAAATGTCACCCCACACCTATCTTTTTTGCTTGTCGATGGTCAATGATGGTGACTTTCGATAGTACTGCAGGTGATCTGATCCGAACTTCGGGGATTGGGTGCCGGGTTACTGGTCTGGTGTGAAGGGTTCGATAGCGTCCGTTCCGTGTTTTTTGATGAGTTTTTCAACCCGTTGCTCCGCTTCCTTTAAACTGCGCTCACAGCTACGGGTCAACTCCACGCCGCGCTCAAAATCTTTCAAAGATTCCTCTAGCGTCTGGTCGCCGCGCTCCATGCGCTCAACCAGCTTTTCGAGTTCAGCCAGGGCTGCTTCGAAGTTTTTTTGTTCGGGTTTTCGAGCCACTTATCGATCCGGTGGGTTGTATCGCGGCAACCGGTCCTGAAGTCACGCCCAGGACGTTGTATGATTGTTGACACGGCCAGAGGACTGCATTTAGAATTATTCTAAATCGTCGTATTTTGACGAACGTCAACATAATCGCACCAGCATTATCTCATCCTAGATCAATCACACACAATTGGAGTATCAAACGATGGCGCTGAAAGGCAGCAAGACCGAGCAAAATTTGAAGGACGCCTTCGGCGGGGAGTCCATGGCGAACCGCCGCTATCTCTATTTTGCAGCTAAGGCCGATGTGGAGGGTTATAACGATGTTTCCACAGTGTTCCGTTCCACTGCTGAAGGGGAGACCGGCCATGCGCATGGACACTTGGAGTACTTAGAGCAAGTGGGCGACCCGGCGACGGGGCTGCCAATTGGTGGCACTGCGGCCAATCTAAAGGCCGCGATTGCCGGAGAAACGCACGAGTACACCGATATGTACCCGGGTATGGCAAAGGCCGCGCGGGACGAAGGTTTTGACGAGATCGCCGACTGGTTTGAGACGTTAGCCAAGGCGGAACGCTCTCACGCCAATCGCTTCCAGAAGGCTCTGGACGCACTCGACGGTTAATGACGGCCCGTTAGTGGCTGTAGTTGGGGCCGGTTTGTCCGGCCCTAATCGTTTGTGCACTTGTTTGCATGCACGTGACTTGATCAATGTCGAAACAATCCGAAACAACACGTCGCGAGGGTAGCCTCGAAAAACCGACGCGGCATCCGCTAAAGTGGAAAGACGCGGAGTTCTACGACGAGAATTCTTTGTTTGCAGAGCTGGAGCGTGTGTTCGAGATCTGCCACGGTTGTCGACGCTGTTTCAGTCTTTGCAATGCGTTTCCCACATTATTTGACGCCATCGACAATTCCGACAGTATGGAACTTGATCGAGTTGATAAATCGGACTACTGGAAAGTCGTGGATCACTGTTACTTGTGTGACCTGTGCTTCATGACCAAGTGTCCTTATGTTCCACCCCATGCATGGAACGTTGATTTCCCTCACCTAATGTTACGGGCGAAGGCGGTTAAGCATAAGGCGGGGAAAACCCGAACTCGGGATAAAATTCTCTCTAGTACGGACTCGGTTGGAAAGCTTGCGGGGATCCCCATTGTGGTCAATGTGGTTAACGCCGCGAACCAAAGCAAGCCAGGACGCAAGCTTCTGCAACAGATCATGGGAGTCCATCAGAATGCCAAACTGCCTTCCTACCACAGTACCACCTTGCGTAAGCGCTTATCGAATGTCCGACATAGTTCGGACGCCGCAGAGCCGGCGGATCCGACTAAGGGAAGGGTGGTGTTGTTTGCAACTTGTTACGGCAACTACAACGAACCACGACTGGGCGAGGATTTGGTCGCCGTGTTTGCGCATAACGGTATCCCAGTTACCATCGCAGAGAAGGAAAAATGTTGCGGCATGCCAAAACTTGAGCTTGGTGACCTTGAGGCCATAGACCGTGCACGACAAGTGAACGTTGCCGTGCTTGCCAAGCTGGTCGACGCTGGTTGGGATATTGTTGCACCGGTCCCCTCGTGCGTGTTGATGTTTAAACAAGAGCTGCCGCTGATGTTTCCCGGCGATAGTGAAGTGACCAAAGTGCGTGACGCCATTTATGACCCCTTTGAATATCTTGCGCTGCGACACAGGGCCGGCAAGCTTAAGACAGATTTCAAGCAATCATTGGGCAACATCTCATACCACGTTGCGTGCCATCTGCGGGTCCAGAACATTGGCCTTAAGACCAAAGAGGTGTTGTCTCTAGTTCCCGGCACCGAGATCGACGCTATCGAGCGTTGTTCCGGCCACAACGGTACTTACGCGGTGAAACGGGAATTTCACTCGACCTCGATGAAGATCGGTCGACCAGTGGTATCCCGAGTCCAGCAAAAGCAGTATGACTACTATAGTAGCGATTGCCCCATGGCAGGTGATCAGATTGCCAATGGGCTCAATGACGGAAGCAACCCCACTCATCCGCTGACATTATTGCGACGTGCGTATGGGTGTTGAATTGTGCGGTCGGAGCTCAATGAAGTTAACTCGTGCGGATCTGTATTCGCTAGAAGAGTATGCGCAAAAAAGGAGTGAGTTTCGATCTAAAGTAATGGCGCACAAAAAGAATCGCATTGTCCATGTTGGCGTTCACGCATGTCTGTATTTTGAAGACCGTCTTACCATGCAGTATCAGATACAAGAGATGTTGCGTGTTGAGCGAATTTTTGAACCTGATGCAATAGAGGAAGAGTTAGCGGCCTACAATCCACTTATTCCTGACGGCAGCAATTGGAAGGCGACGTTCATGCTGCAATTCGATGACCCTTCGCAACGCAGACAACAGTTAGCGAAATTGATCGGCATCGAGAACCAAGTATGGGTAAAGATTAACGGCTGCGAACCGGTGTTGGGCATTGCCGATGAGGATCTGGAACGCACAAACGAGGAGAAGACGTCGTCGGTTCATTTCCTGAGATTCGAGCTTACAGCAGAGATGGTGGACGCGGCCAAGCGCGGGGCCCCCATCGAGGTCGGAATTGATCACGACCATTATCGCTACAGGCTTGATTCCATCCCAACGTCCGTGCGCGACTCGTTAGTGTGCGATCTTGAGGAGTAACTTCCCGTCGCTGCTTCTGCGTGTCATTGTGTCACAGAAGCCCTTGCAGCAACTGGTCTTGATCGTGTTTGCCGCTGACCCTAAAGTAGCGCGGCACGTAATCACCCATCGATTCGGAACCCAAAGATAAAATCAACCCCATGGCCGCCGCATACGATGCCTCTGCAATAGAAGTTCTCACTGGCCTCGAGCCGGTTCGTAAGCGTCCCGGGATGTACACCCAGACCGAACGCCCTAACCACCTTGCTCACGAAGTTATCGATAACAGCGTGGATGAGGCCATTGCCGGTCACGCAGACATCATCGACGTCATCTTGCACAGCGATGGTTCCATGACGGTGGCGGACAACGGCCGTGGTATGCCGGTAGATTTGCACCAGGACGAGGAGGTAAGTGGAGTCGAGGTCATCCTTACTCGCTTGCACGCCGGAGGCAAGTTCTCCCATAAGAACTACCGCTTCTCCGGTGGGTTGCACGGCGTTGGGGTCTCAGTGGTGAATGCCTTGTCTCGCACACTGGAGGTTTGGGTTAGACGCAACGGCAAGCAATATCACATGAGTTATGCTCACGGACAGAAGCGCTCAGAGCGCAAAGTGGTGGGCAACGTAGCTAAGAACGTAACTGGTACCGTGCTGCGCTTCTGGCCCGACCCGCAGTTCTTTGACACGTTGGTCTTTAGTGTCTCGAGGCTTAAGCGGTTGCTGCGGGCAAAGGCAGTGCTATGCCCCGGGCTCAAGGTCGGTTTTAGCGATGAGAGCGATGCCGCCAATGATCAATATTGGCAATACGCCGATGGCCTTACGGATTATCTGTTGGACGAATTGGGGGGTGCGGAGTATGTGCCGGAAGAGCCCTGTATTGGGCATTTCCAGGGTGAAGATGAAGAAGCGGATTGGGCGGTCGTGTGGATGGCGGATACTGAGGAACCGGTTACCGAGAGTTATGTCAATTTGGTGCCGACCCCCCAAGGCGGTACCCATGTCACTGGATTCCGCGCGGGGCTGACAGACGCGATTCGAGAATTCTGTGAATTTCGCGATCTATTACCTCGCGGTGTGAGACTCACACCGGACGATGTATGGAGTCGCTGCGCCTACATCCTATCGTTGCGGCTTAAGGATCCACAATTCACCGGACAAACCAAAGATCGGTTGTCTTCCCGTGAAACTGCCAGTTTTGTATCTAGTGTGACCAAGGATGCCTTTAGCCTATGGCTCAACCAACATACTGCGGACGCCGAGAGAATTGCCGAGCTTGCCATCGCCAACGCTCAGATGCGTATGCGCGCCGGCAAGCGGGTAGAGCGCAAGAAAATCACCGCTGGACCGGCTCTTCCAGGCAAGCTGGCCGACTGT
>JAOTYS010000037.1 GCA_029861795.1 Gammaproteobacteria bacterium
TGCCAGGACCGATGATAAGAATTGAGACTAATGCCTGTGCGACACCAAGGCTTTCGGCAAGACTTGTCACGCCCCGCACGGTTAGGTCCGAGCTCACGATAACGATCGCCATACCTGCGGCCAGCGATAGCCAAGAGCATAGCGGCTGTTTCGGGATTGGTTGTTCCGTTTTTATGCTGTGTCTGCTCCTCCATCAGCAGCAGGACAAAATAGACGGTGAAACCGATCAACAGAACAATACCTTCCTTTGGTGTGATATGTCCGTCCCAACCCGTGATCATGAGCAACACAATCGATCCAAGCAGCGCCGTACCATGGCGGTAGACATAGCGTCTTGCCACTGTCAGGTAACCGGCCAGTCCGGCTACGCCTAGGACCAGACCGATCTGGCCGAATGCGCTGCCAATGCTAGTGCCCACCACCACACCTGAACTGGCGAAGCCTTGAGAAGTCCGAATTCCGGCGTTGACCGCTACAGCGAGCTCGGGGAGGTCGCTGCCGATCGAAAGAATAGTAAGACCGACAAATAATTCCGATAGTCTGTAGTGGTGGGCGATGTTGACAGCACCCTTGATCACGAGCTCAGTACCAAGCCACAAACCGAGCAGCCCAAGGGCAATGAAGATGAGGTCAATCAATTTTCTTGGCAGTAAGGGTTGGAGGGTTCACATCGATCCGTACTTGACTTCCAGCAAATATAATAAATACCCGTGCTCTGGCTTTTTGAGGTGAGATTGTACGCGCTGATAGTGCTTCTCTTTGTGGCGCTCGTTCAAGCGTAGTCAGAGGTTTTATGAATATGTGGTGTATCATCGTGTATCATCGTACTGGGTAGCGATGCACTGAATCGTGAAGCCACTCAAGAATGATATCTTCTAGATAATGTCGCGGGCGTCCTTTTTAATCCTGTCTCATTTCCACTCGCGGAGATTTGCGGTTAGGGTTCCTTCATGAAGATACTGGTCTGCGTTGATGGTTCCGACTACGCGAGCGCCGGAGTCGAGTTGCTCAGAAACTTTCCGTTCCCAGAGAGCACGGAGGTCACCGTGCTCTACGTCATAGAACAGGAGGCCCCTTTCGCTACGGAGGAGAGTATTGTCAACGAGCGCGAACGCGAGGTCCTGCGCGAACTCCGTACAAGCCTTCAAGAGCGTGCAGAGGAAGTGGTACAGCATGAGGCAGAACGCCTGCTCTCGACGGGCTGGGCTGTGCGTGAATCGACTCGCACCGGCGAATTGCCAGAGGCGATTCTCTCGGCCGCTGACGAAATCGATGCCGATCTAATTGTGATCGGCGCTCGAGGCTTCGGCGAGCGCAGATACTCTGGGATGGGACGGGTATGCAAGAAGGTGATCAAGTACGCGCATCGCTCGGTGCTCGTGAGTCGACCCAAGGAGATCTTAGAGGACAAGCGACTACGCCTTCTTCTTGCCTTTGACGGTTCACCAGCGGCAAAGTCCGCGGTCAAGATGCTAGCGGGCTTGCCCCTCGCTGAGCGTGTGGAGATCACCGTGCTCAGCGTTGTCACCGTCGCCACAACCCTCTACAGCAAAGATATTTTAGAACGCCTAAGCGAGACCTGGAAAGAATACGTCAGGTGCTCGCAGAAAGAACTCGACGCTGCCGGTGTTGAACTCGAGAAGGCCACGACCAACGTCTCTACGCGGTTGATCGACGGTGGTGCCAATGCCACGGATGATATCGTGGAGGCGGCGAACATCATCGATGCACACTTGGTTGTGGTTGGACGAACCGGTAAGACCCGCTTCAAGCAGTTCCTGCTGGGGAGCGTCTCGAGCGAGGCCCTCGAGTATTCCCCGTGCTCCGTATTAGTGATGATAGAGTGAATAATGCGGCGCTGGCGTAAACCCATGCCTCAGCGCGACCTCGGCACCTACGCCTTCACCGCCGGACCAAACCGGCGATGAGGGCGAAAGTTAATTAAACGATCAATGATTAAGCGTGTGCGCGGGCAGTCGCTGGGGCATCAACGGGTGAGGCGAAGCTGCGCAATTTTTCGAGGTCATTGATGCGAACGTGTTTTCGTTCAACGCTGATCAGGCCTAGCTCCTGCAGCCGGGTGAACAGCCGGCTCACGGTTTCGATGGCGAGCCCGAGGTAATTACCGATGTCGGTGCGAGACATGCTCAGGTTGAATTCATGGACGGAATAGCCGCGGAGCTGGTAGCGTTTAGCAAGATTGAGCAGCAGGTTAGCGATTCTTTGTTCAGCGGACTGTTTGCCGAGCAAGGTGATGTGTTCTTCGTTGTCTTGGATCTCCTCGCTCATGACCTGCATGAGGCGTTGCTGGATCTTGGGGGCGCTACCCTTTAGGCCCTCTAGGCGATTAAGGGGTAGGGCACAGATGCTGGTGGTTTCAAGGGCTTCGGCGGCGGAGGGGTGGATACCGCGGCCGATGGCATCGAGTCCGACCAGATCGCCTGGCAGACGCAGGCCGGTGACCTGCTCGCGCCCGTCTGGGGTAAGGGTGTAGGTTTTGACGGAACCGGAGCGGATAGCGTAGACGGCCTCAAGGGGATCGCCAATGTGGAACAGGTGAGCGCCGCGGGTGAGTGGACGGCGCTGTCTGGCGAGGCAATCGAGCTGTGCGAGTTCAGTGGGATTGAGCTCTGCGGTGAGACAAAGTTGACGGATTCTGCACTCTTTGCAGGACCGGGTGTTGGGCTCGATATGGAACACATTGCTGGGTGTGGTAGTGGTCATCGTGCTGTCCTCCGAATGGTTCGTTTTGCATCGGTCCAACCAAAACCCCTGCGACCGTTAGGCTTGTATGTTGATATTATTAGGCGGCTAAGCAGATTGAGTGAATCCGCACATTCCCGTAGATCAACTGCGGAATATACGTATACTGGGACCCGAGTCTTTTCTGTAGAGCCCCGTATGGTTCGGGCCGGGAGTCCGACCATACGCTTTCTGGACTACTACATTCACTCTCACCTATCAGTGAATCCTATCCCCATCAGTGCATCGAGCGATTTGTCGAAGTGCAGATCCTTGAATGCCAATTCCAGAATTCCGTTGTCCAACTCGAGCGGGTTGCGGGATGGTAGGAATTATCGTGAATGAATAAGAGTAATGAAATTTAGTGCTGACGCGACCGCGAAATAAGGTGGGTGAGGCGTATGCGGGGCAATCTGGGTGGCCTGGTTTTGATCGGGTTCGTCAACCGATCATTTTGTTATTACTTGTTCTGTTTATTTCGGCATGCTCCCAACAGCCGGACCCGTCGCTACGACTCGGCACTAATGTCTGGCCCGGCTACGAGCCGCTCTATTTGGCCGAGCAGCTCGGATACTTTCCGCAAGGCGCGATCGATCTTGTCGAGTATTTGTCAGCCAGTGAAGTGATTCGGGCCTTTCGTAATCGATCCATCGAAGCCGCAGCACTGACTCTTGATGAAGTGCTCAACCTCATCGAACAAAAAATTCGCATGAAGATCATTCTTGTCACTGATGTTTCAAACGGTGGGGACGCCATTCTCGCCAGGCCTAAAATAAAGGAGTTTGCAGACTTGGCCGGCAAACGGGTCGGTGTCGAAGGCGGCGCCTTGGGGGCCTATGTCATTACCCGTGCCCTGGATATGCACGACCTCTCGCTCGATGCGTTACAGATCGTACAGCTCGAGGTCAGTGAACATGAAAGAGCCTATAAGGAGCGTGAGGTGGACGCTGTGGTGACATTCGAACCGGTGCGCAGCAAGTTGATCGCGATGGGCGCGAAAGAGCTGTTCACCAGCCGAGAGATCCCCAATGAGATCGTTGACGTGCTCGTTGTTCATCATCACTATACCGAAGATCATCCCGAGCTCATCTCATCTCTCATCGATGGTTGGTTTAAAGCGCTTGATTATCTCAGACAACATCCCGAAGATGCGGCCGCACGCATGAGTGCACGTTTGGGCCAGTCGCCGGATGATGTGCTCCAGAGCTACGATGGACTGACACTGCCCTCGCGTGAGGAAAATCTCATGCTTCTTGGGGGTAACCAACCACGCCTTTTGGAGATTCTTGAACGACTCCAGCAAATCATGCTCAGTAAAGAATTGCTGAAGACACCTGTGCCCTTGGACGGTGTCTTAGACACTGTAGGCTTGCCGGCAAGCGGACAATGAACCTGCTACTGCGGATACCGATGCGCTTTCTTTTGCCGCTGCTGATAGGGGGTTTTGCGATCCTAATCGGCGTCCTGTCATACCTCAACACTAGACCAACCGTGTTTGAGAACGTTAGGCAAGAAGCGAAGGCGCGAACGGTTGCCGATCTCACAGAGGCGCAGGGCGTGCTGGAGTTGCTGCTTCGAACCGAGAACATCGGTGGCGCGAGACGCTTTGTTGCATCTTTTGGTGCTGAGCCGGGTCATGAGCTCATGTTTCTAGCCGATGCCGACGGCCAGATACTCGCCTCGACCAGTCTCGCCCAGATTGGAGAGCGGTGGACGACGAACGACCACCCGCGAGTGTATGAACAGCTCGACCGCATTCTGGACAGTGGTAGTGCGGAAGTTGTTTTTTCTGAAAAGCACGACTTGGTGTCTGGCTATGTGCGCGTCTGTGGCACGGACCCCCCACAGGAGTTACGTCCGTCCGAGTGTGGTTTTCTTTACCTGGGACAGAGCATCGCCGAGGAGAAGCGCCGCCGTGCTGATGTATTGCAGACGCAGATGACACAAAATGCGGCGGGTATTTTGTTGGCTGCGTTGTTATTGTGGATATTGTTTCACTTCCTGCTGGCACAACGCGCCCAGCAATTGATTAAGACCGTTCGAGCCTTTGCTGAAGGCGACGCCGGCGCGCGTACTAATCTGTCCGGCAACGACGAGCTCGCGCAAATCAGTACTTCCCTTGATTCGATGTTGGATAAGATCATCAGTGATGAGGAAGGGCTGCGCATACGCGAACGTGCGATGTTGGATAGCAGTAACGGCATTCTAATCACGGATGCGACTGGCCCCGATCATCCGATCATCTACTGTAATCCAGCGTTCGAAACAATCACGGGATACACCCAAGTTGAGGTTATAGGTAAGAACTGTCGCTTCTTGCAGAATGATGATCGGGATCAGCCTGCGATTCGGGAAATGAGGGAGGCGACCAGCGAGGGTTGTGAGTGCCGGGTTCTGCTTCGCAATTACCGCAAGGATGGAAACTTATTCTGGAATGAATTAACAATCTCTCCTGTGAGAGACGAGAAGGGAGAGATGACCCATTTCGTTGGGATCCAGAATGACGTGAGCGAGCGTGTGATGGCAGAAGCGCAGAGATCCAACTTTAGTCGCATCCTCGAGGCCTCTGTCAATGAGATATACATATTTGATGCTGTCACGCTTCGATTCATCCAGGTTAACAAGGGTGCGCGTGATAATCTCGGCTACTCAATGGGTGAGCTAAGCTGCATGACACCACTCGACCTGAACCCGGAGTTCACCCGGGAGAGATTTGAGCGTTTGATTGCGCCGCTGAGACAGCATGGCGATGGTCAAAAGCTTGAGTTCAAGATAGTTCATAGACGTAAAGACGGTACTCGGTACCCAGTCGAGGTTCACCTCCAACATATGCAGTTCGAAGCTTCACCCGTGTTTGTCGCCATCATATTGGACATTACTGATCGCCAGCAGGCAGAGCGACAACTTCGAGAAAGCCATGAACTCCTAGAACAAAGGGTGCGCCAACGTACCGCCGAACTTGGGAGTGTCAATCGCAAGCTGCGTGGTCAAGTTATCGAGCGCGAGCAGGCCGAGCGACAAGCGCAAGCATTCTTGGAGTCGGCTCCCGATGCCATGACTATCGTCAGTAGGACGGGAGAGATCCAGTTCGTGAACGCCCAGGCGGAACGATTGTTTGGGTATTCTAAAGAAGAGTTGCGATCGATGAAGGTCGAAGCACTCATGCCTGAGCGCTTTAGGACAAAACATGTCGATGATCGCCGGGATTACTTCGCCAATCCGCGTGTGCGATCGATGGGTAACGGTATGGGGCTATTCGCACTGACCAAAGATGGGCGTGAGCTACCCATTGAGGTTAGCCTCAGTCCGATACGTGGGGAAGCTGGGCACCTGGTATCTGCAGGCATTAGGGATATCACTGAACGCAAACAAGCGGATGAGGAGTTGCGCACAGCGAAGACTGAGGCTGAACGCGCAAACGCAACCAAGTCACGCTTCTTGGCGACAGCGAGCCATGACTTACGACAACCGCTGCAATCACTGGGCATGTATCTATCTGCCCTTACTCGCCAACTGGTGCAGTCTGATGACCGGGAGATCGCCTCCAAAATGAATCAGTCGCTGCACTCCATGGGCGAGTTACTCGATACCTTGCTCGATATATCTAAGCTGGACTCCGGTTCGGTGGTGCCTGAGCTACGAGATTTTTCGGTTCAACACTTGCTCGCTCGGATCGCTTCTGACCTGGTGCCCCAAGCTCAGGAGAAAGGCTTACAGTTGCGTGTTGTGTCTTCATCCTGCGTGCTCCATAGCGATCCCGTACTACTCAAGAGAATTGTCGAGAACTTTGTTTCAAATGCAATTCGCTACACCGACGCAGGTCGGGTGGTGGTCGGGTGTCGGCGCAGACAGCGGTATGTAAGAATTGAGGTTTGGGATAGCGGGATCGGTGTCCCGCAAGAGGCCTTGGGTACCATCTTCGAGGAATACTTCCAGCTTGACAACCCTGTTCGCGACCGAACCCAAGGGCTGGGGTTGGGCTTGGCCATCGTTAAACACATTGCGCGCTTGCTCGATCATAAGCTAGACGTTTCCTCGAGATCTGGAAAAGGCTCCATGTTTGCGGTCGAGGTGCCTGTGGGCGAGCACTTAGAGGATTTCGCCATGCACGCGGAGCCCGGGGCGCCCGCTTCCGCTACGGCCGACGCGCCTATCCTCTTCATCGATGATGATCCAATCATCGTGGACGCGACTAGTCTCTTGTTCAAATCAATGGGCTACCAACTGTTCACTGCCATGGATGGTGATCAAGCCCTGAAGCATCTCAAAGATGATGTTCGCCCGGCCATTGTCGTGTCCGACTACCGACTGCCAAAGCAAAATGGCGTGGAAGTTATCAAGCGTGTTCGCGAGTTAGTCGGCGATATCCCCGCCATCATTATGACCGGAGATACGTCTGCAGAAGAGATCGAGGCCGCCAAGCTTCATAACTGTCGCGTTTTGCACAAACCTGTCGACACAGACAAACTTATAGGCCTAATAGAGCAGATGATGTAGTGCGCCACGTCATTCGTTCGCAACAGCATGACCGCGTATCAGCTATGTTAACGTAGACAGCCTATAATGCCGACGCTGTCGTGGTTGCTGCTCGCTACGTCGCTGCTGGTCGCGCCCGTGTCGTCTCCAACTATTAATGTGGGCAAGTTCGCGCTCCTGCTCTTTTTGATAGTCCTCAATTATCGGTGGGGCGACTGATGAGTCAATTACGCACTCGGTTTCATGACCCTGGTCGTGTCGACCCGCATGATGCCATGGCTTGCACTGTGGAATAGCTAAATGCTGAAGGAGATCTTGTTATACACGGGATCCGCGGCGATCGTATTTTGGGGCGTTGCACATATTGTCGTTCCTACCAAGAGTATTGTTCGAGGATTCGGGCCGTTATCCGAGAACAACAAACGAATTCTCATCATGGAGTGGATTATGGAAGGGCTGGCGCTGTGTTTTATAGGGCTGCTCGTTAGTATTATCACACTCCTGCAAGGAGCAGATGACCCAACGGCTACTATCGTCTATAGGGCATCGAGTTTGATGCTCGTTGTTATGGCAGGGGTATCGCTTTTCACCGGCGCGAGAACTTCAATAACCCCAATGAAAATGTGTCCCCCGATTTTTGGAGGCGTTGCAATACTGTTTTGGTTTGCTGCTGGGTAACGGGAATCCAGTTGGCCGCGTCTACTGAGCCTGGCTGTGTGCACTCCTAAACTGCCCGCTGATCCGATTAATAAAGTTGGCGATTATCAAGAAGAGGACACCGAGCAAGATTGCGACGGCAGCCATCAGCCAGACAAGGACTTTGGGTTCGAGCAAAATCAAAATCCCGACTAGGATTAGTACAACTCCGGGTATCATCAGAAGTGAACGGGCTGGCGGCTTTTCGGCCAGTCCCTTGCACACTGATGCCATCGGGCACATCGCCATGGGTTCTTTCGGATGAATCTCAACCATTTTTTTCACCTCGTTAAGCACGCTACGTCTGTTTACGAGTAGATCAGTCTATTTGCGATGAATTGTTGACCAAGATCAACGTCGACAGCATCTGGACAGCCCATTTGGTCATCGCCATGAATCGAACTCATCCGCGCATGTCAGTATCGTTCAATACCTATACGGTGAAACAATGAGTAAACCGCTTTCGCCGATGCGCATTGTGTTCGCGTTTGCGGCCGGTTTTGCTTGTTTCGCAGCTATTCTCTTTATACCGGCGGGTCGGTTCGATTGGACTGCAGGCTGGCTCTATCTAGCAATTGTGGTGGTCAATATGGTCATTAACTACGTTTATCTCCACCGCAAAAATCCGGAACTGATAGAGCGGCGGATGTGCTTTGGGGATGGTACCAAGAGTTGGGATAAAGTAATTGGCTGGGTGTTTAACCCGGTATTTGTTGCAGTCTATGTCGTCTCCGCGCTGGACGCGGTCCGCTTTGGGTGGTCGTCTATGCCGTTCTGGCTGTGGCTGGCCGGGTTTGTGATTTTCCTGCCCGGCACGGTGCTTTTCAGTTGGTCGATGGGTGTGAACCCGTTCTTTGAGCGAACTGTCCGTATCCAGACCGAACGCGGACACCGAGTCATCGACACGGGACCTTACCGTTTTGTTCGTCACCCGGGTTATCTCGGATTTTTCGGTTGGATTCTATCAGCTCCGCTGTTGCTCGGTTCGTGGTGGGCGTTCGTTCCTGCATTCGTTACGATCCTAGGACTTGTTATCCGAACTGAGTTGGAGGACCGTACGCTACGCAAAGAGTTGCCAGGCTACACTGAGTACTCTCGACGCGTTCGCTTTCGCCTTGTCCCCGGTGTGTGGTGAACCTTTGCATCAGCTGATGATGGCATTGCAAGAACGAGACAGAGGAGGACTGTTTCGGTATCGGTCAGCATTCTGTGAGCAAGCAATCGGTTTGGGAATCCCACAAGCTTTGTCCACAAGATTATGCAAATCTGTAACTTAAGATATGAGTACTCGCCGAGCGCTCCGGCGGAAACTGCTGCAAAATCCTTTGCACAGCAATGGCGACGGCTTCTTCCGAGTAATTCTTAGGTGTTAAGAGGTCCGTATCCCATCCACGCCAGATCAAAGTGTCAGTCGTGCCGTCGATAATGTCTATGATTAGGACTCCTTCCTCGTAGGTGCTAACCACGGGTTCTTCAACAATGACTGTATGTCCCCAATATCTATGGAAACGACTGTAGCCCACACCCACTCCGTATAACGTAGGCCGAAGTATGCTCCTAGTCGCCGTGTGGCATGTCACGTAGAAATCGGGGTTATTGTTATCTTCCTCAAATCCACGAGCTTTAAGGGTGTCAATCGTCGCCCTCCGCACCCGCTGGATCAATAGCTCACTGTCGAGTATTGGGTTTCGAACCTCTTGTGCCTTGGGAGCGAGCCAAGAGAAGGCGCGATATTGAGAAAAGTCTATGTGTTCATTGAATTCAGTTTGAATCTTTGTGGCGCAACCGACGACCATCAGGCCGCAAAAGAATAACAAAGATAATGTTCTTCTTTCCATATTCGGGATCCGAAGTTCAGCTTGAGCTTGTCATTAAGACAGATGCAATGTTAGCTTATGTTGACCTAAATCAACGCCATATTCGCTTGCGTCGCCGATAGTGTCGGCACGAACCGGGCGCAAACAGTGGAAAAGAACATATCGAAACCAATAAGCCACGCCGGTGACACAGCTCGACTGCGGGAAAGCGCACTTCTCACAGATCTCTACCAGCTCACTATGTTACACGTTTATCACGAGCGTCATATGGACGAGGTCGCGGTCTTCGAGTTTTTTGTGCGCAAGCTACCTGAACAGCGGAACTTTCTTTTGGCAGTAGGTAGCGAGCACGTACTCGATTACCTAAGAAGACTGCGCTTCACTTCAGACGATATCGAGTGGCTGGCCGAGACAGGGCGTTACAACACAGGCTTTCTTAAGGCTCTGGAAGACTTTCGCTTCACCGGCGATGTGTATGCGATGGCGGAAGGAACGGTGTTCTTTCCGAACGAACCCATTGTGCGTGTAGTCGCACCGCTCTCGCAGGCGCAGTTGATCGAAAGCCGCCTCATGAATATTTTGCATTTACAAGTACTGATCGCGTCTAAGGCGTGCCGTTGTGTGTTGGCAGCTCCGGACAAGCTGCTTATCGACTTCGGTATGCGCCGCGCTCATGGCTTTGAGGCTGCGCTATTTGCTGCCCGTGCGAGCTACTTGGCAGGATTTGCTGGTACCGCTACGGTGCTAGCTGACAAGATGTACGGTATTCCGAGTTACGGCACCATGGCCCATTCGTTTGTGCAATGTCACGATACCGAAGTGGAAGCCTTTCGCCGTTTCGCGCAAACCGAGCGAGACAACGTCGTACTTCTCATCGATACCTATGACACAGAGGAGGGAGCACGACGGGTGGTTAAGCTCGCCCGAGAGCTTAGTGAGGCAGGTATTAACATCAAGGCGGTGCGATTGGATAGCGGGGACTTGACTAAGCTTGCGCATCACGTGCGGGCCATATTAGATGAGGGGGGGTGCCAAAACATCAACATTTTCTGTAGTGGGAGTCTGGATGAATACCGAATACAAGAGCTCCTCAGAGCCGGGGCACCGGTAGATGGATTCGGCATTGGTACTAGCCTGGATGTGTCGGCCGACGCGCCTTATCTGGACTGCGTTTATAAGTTGCAGGAATACGCTGGCCGTGCCCGCCGCAAGCGCTCTGCCGGTAAGGCGACTTGGCCCGGACGCAAGCAAGTGTTTCGTCACTATGATGGAGAAGGTTTTATGCGCTCTGATGTTCTCACCGTGGAAGATGATCACCAAGACGGTGAGGCATTGCTGCAACCGGTTATGTGCAATGGCGAGCGCATCAACTCGCCTGAGTCTTTGGAGTCCATTCGCAGGCGCGTGAAGGATGAGCTTAACCGCATACCGGCGTCGCTGAAATCGCTGGATCAAGCAGCTCCCTATCGAGTCACCGTGTCCGATACCCTACATAGACTGGCCGATGATGTGGATCGTCACTTTCTATAGCGGTGGTTGGGGGGTCATCGTTGGTAAAGCAAGCACGAGGCTTGATCTGCTAGCCAGACTGTTGAGTCTACACAACATCATCCCACAGAAATGCGAGTGGTACCGGGCGCACCATGAGAACAGAAACGGTGCACTCTAAAGCGCTGAGCATTTCGCTCGAAGACAAAGTGGCCTTTCTCAAACGGCCGTCCACCTATCCGGATGGTCCTGATGAAGTCGGGGTGATCGAAACCCACATGTCATGGGTCTTCCTTACAAAAAATTATGTCTACAAACTAAAGAAGCCTGTTCGAAGTGATTTTCTGGATTTTAGTACCCTTGACTCACGCTCACAGGATTGTCGGGCAGAGGTAAAGCTGAATGGACGACTCGCGCCAGATGTTTATCTGGAGACCGTACCCTTGACCGTCGACAAACATGGCGGGTTGCAATTGGATGGGAGCGGGGACGTTGTGGAGTGGCTTGTAAAGATGAAGCGATTACCCAGAGATCATATGCTCGATCATGCCATACAACAACGCACAGTGAGACGTGAAGATGTGCGCCGGTTTAGCAAGAAATTAGCTTGTTTCTATGACAATGCTCACCCCATAGAGATCATGCCTGCGGCATATTGCCATCGATTTGAGCAAGATATTCAAGACAATTGCACAGAACTATCGAGGTCTGAATATGGGTTCCCTCAGGCTGTGACAGAACGTATCACGGTCGTCCAGCGGGAATTCTTAGAGCGAGGCCGCGCATTGCTGGAGCAACGCGCCAGGGATCACAAGATTATTGAGGCCCATGGAGATCTCCGGCCCGAGCATGTTTGCATGATAGAGAAGCCGGTATTCATTGACTGTCTGGAGTTCAAAAAAGCGTTTCGAATTCTCGATCCAGCCGACGAGTTATCC
This sequence comes from Gammaproteobacteria bacterium, assembly GCA_029861795.1. The sequence goes on from JAOTYS010000037.1 coordinate 12,158, forward strand.
TATTTGGCGATGGAATGCGAGCGTCTCGGTACCACATGGATCGGTGATTTGGTCTTCGAGACCTATGGCGAAGTGGCCGACGACTACCCGCCCTCAGAGTTGCTGCATTTTTATAAGAGTTTTCGCGCCGCATTACGCGCAAAGATCACCATCTGGCACCTCAAGGACGATAAGATTCACGAACGTCATAAGTGGGTTAGACGAACGCAGCACTATTTGGATTTGGCGGACAAGCATGCGCAGCAATTGCGCTAGCCGTTAAATCTCAAGGAGCTCGACGATTGATCCTGCTGAATGGATAGCGTGTATGGCGTCCGCCACCAGGCTTGCGGCATTCAGCACAACGATTTTTCGCTCAGTGAACTCAGGATCTAAGCGGAAAGGTGGGATGGTATTGGTGATCACCACTTTTTCCAGTGCCGGATGGGACAAGACTCGGCCGGCGTCTCCGACAAATAACCCATGAGTCGCTGCGGCATATAGTCGCCTCCCTCCACGGGCATGACAAGCATCGACTGTACGCGCGATGGTGCCTCCGGTGCTGATCATGTCGTCGATGATAACAGCCGTCTTATCCTTCACATCACCGACCAACGCTTGTCCGCTGACAACGCCAGCGCTTCGTTGTTTCTCCATGAACGCACTGACTACGGATCTTTCGAATCGGTGGGATAACGCTTGTCGGAATTGCTCGGCGCGCTTAACTCCCCCGGCGTCCGGAGAAACAACAACTATCTCATCATCACCGAGCAGAGGAACAAAATAGTCTACGAAGAGTTTCTTTGCTTCTATATGTTCGGTTTGACATCTGAAAGCATTTTGAAAGGCTGTCAAGTTATGCACATCGACGGTCAACACCCGATCAGTGCCGACAGCCTCTAGCAAGTTCGCGACATAACGAGTGGTCACCGGATCGCGGGATTTTGTTTTCCGATCTTTGCGGGCGTAGCACAGATATGGAATTATGGCAGTAACCTGTCGCGCTGAGGCATCTTTTAAGGAACCGATAAAAAACAGCAGTCGGCAGAGTTTGTCATTGACGCTTTGATTTTCGTCGCTGTATAGGGAATGGATGACAAAGACGTCTTTGCTGCGGACGCTCATGAGCGAACGTGACTTATGCTCCCCGTCTTCGAAGTTCCGCTCTTCGAGTTCGCTCGGCGGAATTCCTAGCTGTTCACTGACTATTGCGCCAAATTGCTGACTGCCGGCTAAGCAGAACAGGCATAATTCATCAGTACTCATTGGTAGCGGTCACATCGAATTTTGTGGTTTTATGAGATTCAACTAGATAGCGCCGAAACCAATCGCACGCAAGTTGTGAAACTCGTTCTAGCTTGCCAGGTTCTTCAAACAAGTGTGTCGCACCCGGGACTATCTCCATAGAATGTGCAACATTGAGTAAACGACTTGCTTCTTGATTCAACTGAATCACGACGTCGTCATGACCGCCAACAATAAGGAGGGTGGGCGCACACACGCGGGGGAGTGCGTCTCCGGCCAGATCTGGTCGGCCTCCGCGCGAGACAACGGCCTCGACTTGATCGGGCTTTTCGGCGGCCGCAATTAAGGCCGCTGCGGCGCCAGTGCTGGCGCCGAACAATCCGATTTTGAATCGTCGGGTGGGTTTGTATCCATTCACCCAATCGACGGCACTAACAAGTCTCTCGGACAACAGCGCAATATCAAAACGCAGTTCGCGAGTAACTTGGTCAATCTTATGCTCTTCTGCCGTGAGTAGGTCAAACAGCAGTGTGGCCAAACCGGCATCGTTCAATTTTCTCGCGACAAAGTGGTTGCGTGAACTGAAGCGGCTACTGCCACTCCCATGAGCAAACAACACGATCGCTTTCGATCCGTGTGGAATGGCGAGGATTCCTTCAAGGTCAGTCCTACCGGCCTGCACCGCGATGTTGGTCGTTTGGCTCTGATCAGGCAACGGATTGTCCAAGATCGGTGCCATCGGTTTCGTGTGACCACCGCAGGTGAGCGCGTGTTAGGAGATCCCGAACTTCTTGGTCGGTAACCTGTGCAAAGTTCCGATACCAAAGTCCTATCGCGTAATAGGGCTCCGGCATTGCCAGGCAGACAACTTCGTCGGTTTCCTTGCGCAGAGTCGTAACAGTGTCGGTTGGGGCGACTGGTACCGCCACAACGATTCGAGACGAACCGTTTTGACGTAGGGCCGCCACTGCTGCGCGCATGGTGGCGCCGGTCGCGAGGCCGTCATCCACTAGAACAATACAGCGATCGCGCAGTTCGGGCGGCGGGCGGTCGCCGCGATAGGCCTTATCCCGGCGCCTTAGTTCCTGCTCTTCTCGATTGGCGACTGCGTCAATGGTTTGGTCGGATATGTGCAACCCTCGAACGATCTCAGGGTTCAAGACTCTGATACCGCCGGTGGCAATCGCACCCATAGCAAGTTCTTCCTGTCCCGGGGCTCCGAGTTTGCGGACCAACATAAGATCCAGCGGTGCGCCAATTGCTTCGGCCACTTCGAAAGCCACCGGCACACCACCACGGGGAAGCGCCAGCACAAGAGTATCCGTCCGCCCGATATAGGCTTCCAGGGCCTCGCCGAGCAGACGTCCTGCTTCCGAGCGATCGCTAAACGGCAAATCTATCTGTGTGTGGGGCAACGTAATAAACCTCCCGTTCGAAAATCATTAGAAACTTAAAAGGAGCAGTGGAGAAAAACCTTAACGCAGATCAAATACGTAGCGAAAAAGGCTGATATCCAAGTGTATCCCAATGCTGAGACGCCGATTACACAGATCCGTGCTTGGATAGAGGCGCATACGAAACTCCGTGTACCGCAGGGCGATATTTCCGCGTTTTCTTGTGTACGAATGTTAAGTTAGCAGGACTCGATTAGGAGGTCGCTCTCCAAGTGCCGTCGGGTAGACGACATGCTGTGCCTGTCAGTATCTCGCTCTGGCCGTCGATCTCGACCGTGGTGCGGTATTCCCGACAAGGAGTTGAACCCTCATAGTACGTTCTTGTCGGCGTCATGGTCATCGTCTGGCCGTCAGGATTGCGCCAGGTTGAAGCTTGGCCGATGGGATTTCGTTCAAGCACTGTGTTTGATTCTCGGGTGAAGCTGCGCCCCAGGAAGTATCCGCCGATACCGCAGGCTGCGGTCCAGCCATCGCGGCTGCCATGTCCCTCAAATAACTGGTTGCAGATCAGTGCGCCAACCAATCCAGTGCCTAATGGAACAATAGAGCTTTTACCAAACACATAGGGATCTGGCTGTACTCGACCACCTGGCCCAGCTACGCAGCCTGCGAGAGATAGGACCATTAGAACTGCAATTATTTTCTTCATCGAACTAACCTCCTGTCTGCGAAAGACGACAAATCTGGTTACCCTGAGATGCATTTGTTACAAACAATCTTCTGCGAGTAACAACTAATAAATGGTATGACTCCCCTAACGTCTTTGTTTTGATTCATGTCAAACTGATCCCTGTTGTAGAGCCCGATATCTTGGCGCTCACCTAAAAGTTCGACTGTTGATTTGTGGTGATGGCGCTGGTCATCAAATGCGTCGGATTCATGACATCGATTATTTGACCTCAATCAAGATGTAGCAGGGGTATATTGTGTTGACTAGATAGGACGCCGGGCGGAAAAAACGCTTAAGGTCTATATAGGAAATCTTGATGGTCGAAGGCAAACGTCACTTAGAAGGGGTCGATGTTGACCTCGCCGAGGATCTAGATCCTGTCCGAATCAGTCGAACCCGGTTTGAGGAAGCGGCAGCTTATATCACCGGTCTGCAGCGGGGACTTATGGAAGATTTTGTGACCCCGAAGCGCACCATCAGCGTGTCCTTTCCGGTAGAGATGGAAGATGGATCAGTTCGCACATTTTATGGCTACCGTGTACTGCACAACTCAGTGCTTGGACCAGGGAAGGGCGGCATTCGCTATCACCCAGAAGTCACGCGTGATGAGGTTATCTCGCTGGCTGCGTTGATGACGTGGAAATGTGCGCTGATCGATGTTCCATTTGGCGGGGCTAAAGGCGGTGTGATCTGTGATACCAAAACGCTCAGCGAAGGTGAAACGCGTCGCATCACACGCCGCTTTATCAACGAACTCGGGGATAACTTGGGGCCCTACACGGATATCCCTGCGCCGGATATGTACACCGACCAACAAACGATGGCGTGGGTCTATGACACTTATGAGATGTTTCACTTGGGATCCAACAATCGACCGGTGGTGACGGGGAAACCACTCGAACTTGGCGGTTCGCTGGGCAGAGATCAGGCCACCGCAAGGGGTGCTCTCTATGTTGCGGAGCGGTTCCTGGAACGCGGCGGCATGAAGGATATGCCGTCATTGCACGGTGCCAAGGTAGCCATTCAGGGGTTTGGTGAAGTCGGTGGTGTCGCTGCGCGTTTGTTCAAATTGGCCGGGGCACGAATCATCGCTGTGAGTGATTCGCAAGGTGGAATCGTGGACGACGACGGATTGGATCCTGATCGCGTTGCCGAACATAAAGCGAATACAGGCACTGTAGTCGGCCTCGCGGACACTCGCACGATTACGAACGAGGAACTCGTCGCATTGGAGTGTGATGTACTAATACCGGCAGCGCTCGGTGCACAGGTCCGCGGCGATAACGCACATAAAGTGAAGGCACGGCTTATCTTAGAGGCTGCTAATGGACCCGTAACACCGCTGGCCGATGAGATTCTTTCGCGCCGCGGCATCGCGGTGCTTCCGGACATTCTCGTTAATGCGGGTGGCGTCGTGGTCAGTTACTTTGAATGGACACAGAATATTGGCAATGAGCAATGGCCCCTCGAGGAGATCAATGAGCGACTGAAAGATAAAATGCGCCGAGCACTTGATGTGGTCATGACCCGATGGGAACGACTGGGCGCACTTAGCGATTCGGATGAAACTGGAGTGGTTGCCTCGGCAGACTTCCGTACAGCAGCGTTAGTGGTTGCTATAGAGCGATTGGCGCGGGTCACGCTGCAGCGCGGAATTTGGCCGTGAAGGATATAGCTGGATTCGAATCTGCGTCATCGACGTTCGTTAACCTCCAGATTGGTTATTGTTAATGGGAGAATCCTAATATGAGCAAGGATTTCAAACAGATCGCCAACGAGGTGATCAATGGCGTGGGTACTTTGCGCCAAGGTGCGCCGGATACCATGAAGGCGTTCGCATCGCTTTCCACCGCCGCTACATCGCCCAACTCCATCGACACGAAGATGAAGGAGCTAATGGCGCTCGCGATTGGCATTGCTGTTCACTGTGACGGCTGCGTCGCCTATCACACCAAAATGGCGCATCAACATGGTGCGACGCGGGAAGAAGTTGCCGAGACAGTGGCGCTCGCCATCTATATGGGCGGTGGTCCAGCGGCTGTCTATGGCGCGGATGTGTTGCGCGCCTACGATCAATTCAGCGAACAAGGTTAGTCAGTACTTGATTCGATACTATTGTTAGGTCGTCTCGCATTCTTGTTTAGGATGTGCGTCTGAGACTGTTATCAGTCATACGGTGCAACACTGAAGGGGGAATAGGCTCAATACGGCTGATTCACTTCAATCCCTATTGCTTGATCTGACATCTTCGGGTTTGCCAGCGATGATTTTGCGTCCGGTAAACATAGCAGATACAAGGCTCCCTCCTTCGCGGAACTCGGAGATGACGACAGCGGCGACATGAATAGCGATCACTGTGGATAACACATAAAAGCTGTATTCATGCGTGGTAATGAATGGTTTCCTAAAACTACGCATTTGCTCATAGGCGACGGGGTCCATAGTATCCTTGACGTACGGAACTAGGGTCGCTGGATCGACACCTGACGCAGCCACCCATTGAGCAATCCAGTGGCCGAACGGCGGATAAAAAAGATCAGTACCAGCAAGCACAATTCCAGTTACCACCTGAATTAACAGTAATAGCAGCATTAACGTTACCCCGATCCTGGCCACTGGATTGTGCCCAAGATAGTGTTGAGGAGTTCCCGAGAGAAAACTGGAGACATAGGCTCGTAAAGCCCTTATATGTCCAGGACCGCCGGGCAAAATGGCTCATCACATAACGCACTCGAAAGCAAATCACCTTCCCAGTGACCCGGTACCGCTCGTGAAACCGCACACAAACTTGGTCATCTGATATTTATCCAAGGAGAGAACTTTTACAATTTTGAAGGTCTTCGCCACTACAAAGAAAAATTCAACCCGGAGTGGCGGCCTCGATACATCGCGTGTCCGGGCGGGTTGTATAGCTTGCCGCGAGCGCTTCTGGATGCGTCCCGTCTCATATCGGGTGGAGTGGCAAAAATACTCACTTAATGAGAGCGAAAAGATGCCAACCGACCTGTATCAATGGCTGGCCGCTGCCGGATAGGAGCATCCAATTCATCCTCCGATCACGCACCTGCCTATCGGGGTTGTATTTGTCGCATGGGTATGCATAGCGCTCGGTTTCGTCAAAAGTCGGGATAATATGCAGCGTGCGGGCTCCTATTGCGCTGCCT
>JAOTYS010000356.1 GCA_029861795.1 Gammaproteobacteria bacterium
CCCGGTAAGTTTCTATTATTGCTGGAACTTGACAGACACTGTGGTCGAATTCGTCGTGGCCGAAGTTCACAACACCCCATGGGGCGAACGTCATTGCTATGTGCTGGACTTGCGCGCGCGACACCGCACCAAACAACAGCAGAAGATCGAGTTCGAAAAGGCTTTCCATGTTTCTCCATTTATGGGGATGGATCAACTCTACCGATGGTGGCTTTCTACGCCGGGGGAAACACTCTCGGTCACAATGGAGAGTCGTGATCAAGGCAAGCGAGTATTTAGCGCGGCCATGGAGCTAAAACGAAAGGCCATTGATCATACAAGTCTCGCTCGGATTCTCACGGTCTACCCATTCATGACATTCAAAGTCATCTTCGCCATATATTACCAGGCACTTTGCCTGCGACTTAAGAAAATGCCTTTCTACCGCCATCCAAAATACTGCCGAGCCGGAGAACTGGGTTCATGACCACCACTTCCCACATATTGCCGGCGATTGATTCAGTAACGCAATCTAGCAAGATATCACTGACACATCGGTGGGCGCGGCGAGCCGTTCAACGACATCTCGCAAGAGTGACCGAAGGACAGCTGACTGCGCACGACTCACTGGGCGAGTGGCGGGTCGGTCATAGTGGACCTGAGTGCACACTCATTGTGCACGATATGGGGTTCTACTCAGACTTAATTCTTGACGGAGGATTAGGCGCTGCCAGGAGTTATATGAACGCAAAGTGGTCGAGCCCGAACTTGACCTCGCTGTTTCGCTTCTTTGTTACCAACATAGACACGACAGACGGACTGGACAGCAGCATTGCCCGTTTGGGCAGTCTGATACCGAAAATAAAGCATCAAGTGAGACGCAACACTCCGGGCGGCAGCCGTCGCAATATCCACAAGCACTATGATCTCGGCAATGAGCTGTTCGAACTATTTCTCGATGAGTCTATGACCTACTCCGCGGGTATCTTTGAGAGCGAACAAAGCTCGATGGGCCAAGCGTCCATTGCCAAACTGGACCGTATCTGTCGCAAGCTACGTCTTGGTCCTGACGATCATATTCTTGAGATCGGATCGGGCTGGGGTAGCTTCGCAATTCATGCTGCGGGTCAGTATGGCTGCAGAGTGACCACCACCACGATCTCAAAGCAGCAATTCGATCTTGCGAGTGAAAGGATAGCTAGGGCTGGGCTAGCTGACCGTGTCGAATTGTTGCTGCGGGATTACCGCGATCTAGAAGGTAAGTTCGACAAATTAATCTCCATCGAAATGATCGAAGCAGTGGGACATAAATTCCTACCATATTACTTCAAGAAATGCGCCGAACTGCTAAGGCAGGACGGACAAATGTTGCTTCAAGCCATTACTATGCCCGATCGGCGCTACGAGCAATATTTGCGCACTACTGATTTCATTCAGACATACATATTCCCTGGCAGCTGCTGCCCCTCGTTGTCAGCGATGTTAGGGGCGATGAAATCCACCAGCGATTTCAGCTTGGTTCATCTTGAAGAAATTGGTCAGCACTATGCCAAGACATTAAGACACTGGCGGCGTAAGTTCAAAGAGAATGAGTCTAGAGTTTTGCAACTGGGCTACCCGCAGCGGTTTGTAAGGATGTGGGAATATTATCTTTGTTATTGCGAGGCTGGATTCGCTGAGCGCTATATCGGGGACGTGCAGATGCTATTGAACAAGCCCAGCTGTCGCACGGCCCCGCTGATAGCACCGTTACCGATGCATTAATTGTGATGAAGTTTAAACTTTTCAACTTTTTGGCATTTCAGGTTGGCTGGCTTATAGGCTGCATTGGGGCATCACAGGGCTGGCCAGGGCTTGGCCCTGTTTATACCACCGCATGGTTGACCGTGCATCTGGTCTTGGTTGGGGCCTATGCGAGACAAGAGTTCATCATTGTTATCGCTGCCGCAGTGCTTGGTTACCTCGCGGACTCGGCGCTCGTGCTCCTTGACATCTTCGAATTTCCACCGCAAGCGCAGTTCGGCCAACCTACCACCCTTTGGATGGTTAGCTTATGGGCCAACCTTGCACTCACTCTGAGACATTGCCTTGGATGGTTGCGTAACCGCTTTGTCACCGCGTCGCTCCTTGGCGCGATCGCGGGTCCGCTCGCCTATGCGGCGGGCGGCAAGCTGGGCGCGATAACCCTCGATGTATCGGCTTCTACAATAATAGCGATCGGAATTGAATGGTCGCTCACATTGCCGCTTCTGCTGCTAATCGTTAAGGCGGTCGAGGGTCCTCTAGAGAGGCCAGCCGGAACATCTAAGGATCTTCGCACCTGCTAGCCGCCATCATGTCCATAAAATTCGAGTTCGCAATCGGCTGGGGCGTGGTAGCGACCATCATGTTACTCCTATGGGTGCGGCAGTATTTCAGCAAAAATGCCAGCACCGTGGATGTGGCTTGGGCTTTCGGCACTGGTTTGCTGGGCGTGTGGTTCGCCTTGACCGCCGACGGCGAAGTGGCACGACGCATGATGGTAGCGCTTATGGTGGGGATTTGGGGTACGCGCCTTGGTTTGCATCTGTGGCGCCGCATTGCATTCGAGGTTGAGGATGGGCGATACGTCGCGCTGCGCCAGCAACTTGGGGAACGGGCGCAGCTAGTGTTTTTCTTCTTTTTTCAAATCCAGGCGCTATGGGCATTGCTATTTGCACTGCCGGTGTGGGCTGCCGCGACCAACGAGACTGCTGGACTCCACTGGCATGACGTTGTCGGGTTCTCGATATGGTTAATCGCGATAGGCGGCGAAATGACGGCGGATCGTCAATTGCAGCGGTTCCGCTCGAATTCGCAGAACCGCGGCAAAGTGTGTCAACAAGGGTTATGGCGGTATTCCCGTCATCCTAATTACTTCTTCGAATGGTTGCATTGGTGGGCATACGTACTGGTCGGTCTTGGATCGGTTTGGTGGTGGATGACGTGGTGTGGCGTCGTGTTAATGCTGATTTTCCTCCTCAAGGTGACTGGGATACCGCACACGGAGAGGAACGCGTTGCGCAAACGTGGAGATGCGTATCGTGAGTATCAAGAATCCACCAGCAAATTTTTCCCGCTTCCACCTAGAAAATCACATAAAGAGGTAACAGCGTGACAATGGCTACTAATATTGCGCTCGATTGGACCGAACGCGGCTTGATTCCCGACGTCGCGATCCGCCAGAGCATACGTTATCTTGTCCGTCAGCGACTGTCGGAGATAAGGTCTCACGAATGTGAGACCGGAGCTAAGATCGAAAGCGAATTCGCAAAGCAAATGACTGGCTCTGCTATAGCCCCCATGCCGCACAGGGCCAACGAGCAGCATTATGAAGTGACCTCTGACTTCTTCGATGTAGTGCTGGGAAAACACCGCAAATACAGCTGTGGTTACTGGGCGAACAATACCTACAGTTTGAACGATGCCGAGGCCGAGGCACTACGTCAGACCTGTGAACATGCTTATTTGAAAGACGGTCATCGTGTTCTGGAGCTCGGTTGCGGTTGGGGTTCCCTGACACTTTGGATGGCAGACCACTTTCCTAACGCCACAATCACCGCTGTCTCTAATTCGCACTCGCAACGCGAGCACATCCTTGGCGAAGCGATGCGTCGAGGTCTTACCAACATAAAAGTGATGACAGCGGACATGAACGACTTTTCCACCGATGACCGATTTGATCGCGTGGTATCTATTGAAATGTTTGAGCATATGCGCAACTACAAAAGATTGTTTGAGCGCATTTATCATTGGCTACAGCCTGGCGGTCGCTTCTTCATGCATATCTTCTGTCACAGGAGTACACCATATGAGTTTGTAGACAATGGTCCAACAGATTGGATAAGCCGATACTTCTTTACGGGTGGAATAATGCCTAGCGATCAACTACCACTGCGTTTTCAGGAGCACTTACGGCTTACGGACAAATGGCGTTGGCAAGGTACGCATTATCAGAAGACGGCCAATGCGTGGCTTATGAACATGGATTCCAATCGAGACGTAGTGTTGGACACAATTGAATCCGTCTACGGCAAAGCTGACGCAGTGCGTTGGTGGACGCGCTGGCGCATATTCTTCATGGCCTGTGCCGAATTATTTGGATACAACCAGGGCCAGGAATGGTGGGTGAGCCACTATTTGTTCGAACGGTCACACTAAGAGTTAATAACTATGAACATTCTAAGAAACGTTCAGCTCGTTGGTTGGTTTGGCATGATCGTGATGGTGGTTGCGTTAGTTTATGGATCGATACAGGGCGATCTCCTTTTGGAGGGGCGAACACTTCTGCAATTGCCTTGGGGCGTGGTTTCTTTGATTGAAGCTTACCTGGGAATCGCTCTGCTTTCTTGTTGGATCATATGGAGAGAGCGTTCAAAGTTAACCGCCCTTGGCTGGGTTATGCTCATCGTCTTACTTGGCAACTTGGTCAGTTGTATCTACATATTGCGAGCAGCATTCTTAGCGCGCGGTGATACCCGCCGCTTCTGGATGGGTGGATCAACCCATCAAACAGAAATTCATCGATATCCCGACCAACGGCATAATTGACGCAGGCTTTGATCGCTTTATCGAAGTTCAAATAAGGTGCTCAAACACATCGACTTGATCGTCGCCGAACAACTGAATATAGGAGAATACATAATGCGAACATACCCGAAGATACTTGCGATCACTTTGTGTCTACTCATTGCGCCGGCTGGCGAATCACAAGGACCGGACCCTCGTAGACATATTCCGGAAGGCAGCAAATTATTCCGCAAAGGGTATGTCCAAGGATGTCGCAGCGGTCTGCACGAGTATAGCCCCGCAATATTTTGGTGGCAGAAGAGTTCAAAACTGTATGACAATGAAGAGGACTACCGCCGTGGTTGGGAGTTGGCCTTCACAGAATGCTATGAGAGAGAAGAGAAATATCCTCGAATGGGACAAGGGGCCCATCACGGTGGTGGAGGATGAAAATGCATTTCCGTTTTGGCATGAAAGCGCTCGTCGTGCCCAAGCGATGGTTTATCTAGAACCCA
>JAOTYS010000357.1 GCA_029861795.1 Gammaproteobacteria bacterium
CTTGCACATACCAAAAGCGATCTTGCTCAAGTCGCATGAGCACGCCATCCATCAAGATCCCACCGTCGTCGACGCAGGCGAGGCCGTAGGCGGCGCGACCCACGCGCAGTTTACTCACCTGGCGTGTAAAGACCTTATTCAGAAATCGCTCCGCATCGTGACCTACGATCTCGATCGGCGATTCTGGGACGTCGAACAGCACAGCTTGGCGACGTAAAGTCCAATAGTCCGCGGTTGCGCTTTCTCCGATTCCCCAGGGATACAGACGACCGTTGTAAACTCCGAAGGCGCTATCCGCAGTGGCGTAGCAGTTGATAAAAGGCGAACCCCTTACCCCTAAACCAGTTATGCAAAGTTTAGTGTCCATTGTGTGACGAACCCTTCAAACCCTATAAATAATCGAGTTACCTTCTTTTCCTACCACCGACACAGCACCGGATTCACGCAAACAATAGGCGACCATCTGAGCGAGCCAGCGAGGGCGGCCAAGTGCTTTTGCGATATCCAGAGTACTAAAACACTGCGGCAGTTCGCCCGGTATCATACTGAGCAAGTCGTCGGGTGTCCTAACTACAAGCCTGTTCAAAATCTGTATCAACCGACGTTCGACCACAATCCAACCTCTCCGTTTATGGCTGCGGCCAGCGTCAAAGGCGCGAACCTCCTCTTCTTGTATCGCAACCACCTCAAGCTCAAAACCAGGATGAGCGAGCAAGTCCGCGATGCTTACGAGTTTCTCGAAGACATCCTCGATCCGTCCCCGTTTAGGGGACTTTCGGCGCACCTCCTTGCCCGAAGGTGTCTTAGGCAACTTTACAATCCAACGTTCGCAAGCAATGGGATGAACCAACGTTACTTTATAGTCATTGAGAACAGCGTGCAGCTTGCTTTTCAACGGCCCAAAAGCTCCTGTTTGGATCTCGATAATGCGATCACCTCGCAAGATGTCAGCGATGTATTTCCCAATGCGAGCCTCAATGGAATCACCAGGTTCCGCATATAGTTGCTTCAAAGATTCGTGAAGCGGCCCCTCGTTGAGGGCACCAATTAAAGTGGGCAAAGGTAATGGCTCTCGTGAGGCGCTTTTCGTTGCCTCAATAGTATCCAGACAAACAAGGCAATATACACCTGGAACTCTCGATCTGTAGATATCTGAAAAAAGAATCATCGTCAGATCTGGACAGCCCTGGCTTCAAATCAGAGAATATGCTTTGGATCTAGAGAAAAAGAGGCGGATATGGGCACCACATCTCACCTCCAAGTTAAAGACGTGATGGGTCAAGCAGTGATTACACTTCAGCGAAACGACAAACTGTCGGTAGCCGATGATTTGATGAAGCAAAAACACATCCGACACATTCCAGTCCTGGACGAAAACGGCAAGCTATGCGGAATAGTCACACAACGAGACTTATTTCACGGGGCGTTGCTAAAGGCGTTGGGATATGGATCACACCTCAAGCAGAAAATGCTGGAAAGCCTGTTAATCAAAGAGGCGATGACGAATGAAGTGCGGACGACATCGCCGGAATCATCTTTAGCTGAGGCCGCTCGAGTAATGCTTGATGAGAAAATCGGGTGTCTCCCAGTTGTTAACGAAGACAAGCTTGTCGGCTTGCTGACGGAAGCCGATTTTCTAAAGCTCGCTGTGTAAGCGGAATTCAATTAGGCCCCGCTATTCGCACCTACCAGTGACACAGACGACCAGGAGGACCGATGCCTACCTTAACAGTGACAATTGATGTAAATGGGCAAGGGATGGCGCTTCATACCGCACTACCCGATGGCGATGGTCCGTTTCCCGGGATTGTTGTAATTCAGCACGCACCGGGCGTAGATGAGTTCTTACATGTCATGGTGGGTAGACTTGCTGAGGCTGGTTTCGCCGCGGCGGCTCCGGATCTATATCACCGACAAGACCCAACAGTCGCGAGTGCCATGGAGAAGATGAAGCTGCTCAGGGATCGTGAGATCATTGCGGACGTAAACGCCACGGTAGAGTTTCTGCGCGCTCATCCAGCCATCGCGCCAGAGCGGCTTGGTATCACCGGGTTTTGCATGGGTGGCCGGGTAGTCTATTTAATGGCCGCAGCGAATCCGTCTTTTCGGGCAGCAGTCGCCTATTACGGTGGCAACATCATGGTTCCGTGGGATGAGGACGAGAACGCGCCGTTTTCGCGGACCAGTGAGATAGATTGCCCGCTCATGTTCCACTTTGGTGCCGACGATACCAATCCATCCCCCGAGGATATGCGCAAGCTTGATGACGCCTTGACAAGCCATGGCAAACCCCACGAGTTTCATGTTTATCAAGGCGCGGGGCACGCGTTTATGAACTTCACCAATGCCGAACGCTACAGGGAAGACGCCTCCACCTTGTCGTGGCCAAGAACCCTGCAGTTTTTCCGGCGCCACATCGTTGAAGGATAAACGACGCTCGCCTATCAGATCGTGCAGTAGGTACGAGATATTGGAAGGCTATCTGCCTCCCGACACGTCTATAAACGTTCCCGTTGAATACGACGCTTCATCTGAAAGCAGCCACAGAATGGCTCTTGCCACTTCCGTTGGCTGTCCTACACGTTTCATTGGGACGAATTCTTTCATTCTGTCCGGCCGACCGGGATCCCCGCCATCGGCATGTATATCCGTATAAATCATGCCGGGCCGCACCGCGTTCACACGTATGCCTTCAATCGCGACTTCTTTTGCCAAACCTATGGTCATCGTATCGATCGCCCCTTTGGACGCGGCGTAATCCACAAACTCGTTTGGCGCACCGAGTCTAGACGCGGCCGATGATAGGTTCACAATTGCACCGCCCGCACCTCCATGTCGGGTAGACATACGCTTTACTGCTTCACGAGCGCACAAGAAGCACCCAGTGATATTGGTGGCAAAGATACGGTTCAAACGGGCCGCGCCCATATCTTCAACCCTCATCTTGGGTTCCAAGACACCAGCGTTGTTCACCAAACCCGCAACAACGCCTAATTCCTTGTCGGTTGTTTCGAATAGGCGAAACACGTCCGATTCGCAAGCTACATCTGCGGCCACAGCGATTGCCTTTCCACCGGCTCGCTCAATCTTATGTACAACGTTGTCCGCAGCAGCTTGGTTCTGGTGATAATTGACACAGACTGCATAACCACGTTCGGCAGCGAGAATCGCTGTGGCCGCACCTATACCACGGCTAGCGCCGGTAACAATGATGATGTTGCTCACTCTGCTCTCGAGATATAACTGCTAAGCTATAATCGAATGTTTTTTGCTCATCGGCACAAAACGAATCTCCAGATCAGGTCCCAACTCATAGTCTACAGGTTCACCTAATATATACCCATGGGATGAATAGAACCGAACCCCGGGCAACGTTGCCTTAAGTTCTAAGTTACGAAGCCCAAAGGACCAGGCATGTTCTAATGCACGGCTCACATCTAGACCCAGGCTAGAGAAACTTTCGCAAAACCTTGCCCGTGGCACTCTTGGGTAGCGCGGGCCGAAACTCCACAATACTCGGAATCTTGAAGTCGGCCACTTTGCCCCGGCAATAATCGACTATTTCATGCTCCTCGAACGACTCGGCTGGTACGATAACGGCTTTGATCTTTTCGTCGCCATAAGCCGTTTCTACACCTATCACGACGACTTCCTGCACTTTGGGATGACCGTCGATGAGTTCCTCAATCTCGTAGGGATTCACTTTATACCCACCACGGTTGATGAACAAAGATTTGCGGCCGAGCAAATAGATCAGCCCTTCTGAGTCCTTACGCCCAATATCTCCCGGGAAGAAATAGCCATCCGTAAACGCCATCTTGGTATGCTCGGGCGCATTCAGATATTCACAAGCTGCCGCGGGACTTTGGATACCAATGTCACCCACCTCTCCCGCCGGCATTACTTGGAAATCTTCTCCGAAAACGTCCAAAGTAACCCCTTGCAGCGGAGTTCCGACAGCGTCGAGTGATCTCTCGGGTTGTCGGCTTAGATTGAGCGCGATTGTGCCAGTCTCGGTGGTTCCATAAAGCTGGCGCAGGTAAAGGCCATACCGTTCATGAAAACGAATTGAAGTGTCTGGGCGCAGGGGAGCGCTTGAGCTAACGCAGAATCGAAGTGACGAGAAATCGATCGGCTGGGGCCAACGCGTTTCCGCAAGCATGGCGAACATGAACGGAACACCTATAAATATGGTTATTGCGTGTTCTTGAATCACCCTGCCGACTGTGCGGCGCTCGAACTGTGCTAGAGGAACCAACGTAGCGCCAGCAAGCATCGATGCCACCATGCTTCGCATCAGCCCATTGATATGGGTAAACGGCGCCACTCCCAAAACACAATCCGACGGTGAAAGCTGCAACGCTGCTATCAAACAATCTGTTTCATAGAGAAGATTAAAGTGGTTTCTGGCAACACACTTCGGCTGTCCCGTCGTTCCCGAAGAGTACAGATACAGCGCTTGAGACTGCGGCTCTGCAAGTTCCGCGGTCCAGGCAGTGTCGTCCAAGCAATCGAGATCCTCAGGAATAATGACGCGATCTGTTTCCAGTCCGGCGGCGGCACCCAAAGCACGGGCACACCGCTCACGTAAGGTTTGTTCTGTCAACACTACCGACAACCGTGCATCCGCCATGATGGCGGACATCTCCGCTTCCTGCAGCACAGGATTTAGCGGCACGACGACGCCGCCCACGTGCACGACCGCAAAAAATGACGTCACGAACCCCGCCCCATTCGGTAGTGCCAGGCCCACACGACTGCCAGGGCCAATGCCGACTCGCGCCAGGTGGGTCGCGAGGTTCTGGATCTCTTGCAGAAGCTCGCGGTAACTTAAAGTGTTTCCCTGCCCGACAATGGCAGGATGCTCAGGGGCGATTTGTGTGACAGCTCGGAGCCGTGAGGACAGCGTTTCCATCTCTTCTTTTGCCGTTAACTCGAATGCTAACCTTTTTTTTCTGGAAGCTTACGTTGAATAGCTTCAACCAGCGAGCCGAAGTTCTTTATACTC
>JAOTYS010000358.1 GCA_029861795.1 Gammaproteobacteria bacterium
GCACTCTATTCGGTTTTGCTGAAGCGCAAACCACCTAAACTTGACCCGCGTGCCATGCTTGTTGCGACATTATTCATCGGCCTTGTGATGACCATTCCTTTTACACTTTGGGAGATTAATAACACGCAAGCAATTCGCTGGTCGATCTCTACCGCTGCTGGAATCGCTTATCTAGGCGTGTTTGCAGGAGCGCTGGCTTACATCTGCTGGAATCGTGGTGTCGGAGAGGTTGGGGCCAACCGGGCAGGATTATTTTTACATTTGATCCCGCTGTTCGCCGCACTGTTCGCAGTGATGTTCCTGGGCGAGCGGATTCAAGGATATCATCTGGTGGGGGCGGCTTTGATCGTCTTTGGGATATGCCTGACTAATGTCGAATCCGGGTTAGGCAAGCGGGGGGTCACTACAGCGGTAACCAGGGCCACGCACCGATGATAGCACCCCGTCGATTCATGGATGTGACTCCATTGATTTCGCTATCAGTCAATCCACTGTCAGCACACGAATGAGGTCTGTGCTCCCCGCCTGACGAGTGCTTCCTGCAGTCGCGATGACGATATCTTTGGAACGCACGTAGCCAAGTTCTTTAGCATGGCGCGTTGCGAATTGGATCTTGTCCTCGTCTGAGCCGCTTCCTTGATAGTGAATCGCACGCACGCCCCAGTTCATTGCCAGTCGCCTAACGACCTGCAGTGATGAGGTTACCGCTAAAATCGCGCAGTCCGGCCGGTATTTGGAGATGAGGCGAGATGTGAATCCGGTCTCGGTCAAGGCAATGATGGCGGCCGCCTTCAAGTGGTTTGCCATGGTAATCGACGCCTGCGCTACCGCCTCTGTTACTACGTTTGAGGGGTTGGGCAGTATTTGCTGTAGGCTGCCGTACTCGCGCAATCCGGCCTCTGCCTCCAGAGCAAGCATTACCATTGTGCGGACTGCGGCAACGGGGTGTGCACCGGCTGCGGTTTCGCCGGACAGCATAACGGCGGACGTCCCGTCCAGAATAGCGTTAGCGACGTCGCTAACCTCCGCACGGGTAGGCCGAGGATTTCGCTCCATTGAATCGAGCATCTGGGTGGCGGTGATGACGGGTTTCCCGTTCGTAACTGTGGTCCGAATAATGCGTTTCTGGATAGTCGGCCCTTGAGCCAGGTCCAGCTCAACGCCTAGATCGCCTCGTGCCACCATGGTGCCATCGGCAGCCGCGATGATGTTTTCAAGATTGTCGACCCCACTACGGTTCTCGATTTTCGCAATAATCGGAATCTCCGCATTAAGTGACTGTAACTCACCCCGAATCCGCTCGACATCGTTTGCGTCGCGAATAAATGAGGCGGCGATATAATCGATATCATCAGATGCGGCGAAATCTAGATCGCGGTCGCCGTCAGGCTTTAGTGCATCGAACGCGCTGGGATTATCCGGAAGATTCACGCCCTTATTACTGCGCAAAATTCCCCCACACTCAACTCGACACTTAACTGCTCCGTCCGTAACTCCCGTTACCGCGAGCTCGATAGTTCCGTCGTCGAGTAAGATCCGATCGCGGAGTTTGACGTGATCATGTAGTGTGGTGTGGGAGATGGAGATCCCTTCACTGGTCCCGTCGCGACCGTCGTTATAGAGGGCGAACTCCTGGCCAGGCGTTAACTCTGTCGTGTCACCTTCAATACGGCCGGTACGGATTTCACGTCCACGGGTATCCACCATGACGGCAACGTTAGCCTCCATGGCTTCAGCTGCCTGACGGATCTTGGACACGCGCTCGCCATGGGCCTCGAGATTGCCGTGCGAAAGATTGAGTCGGGCGACATTCATGCCCGCAACGATCATCTCTTTGAGCGTCGCGTCATCGTCGCATGCGGGGCCAATGGTGGCGACAACCTTGGTTCGTGGGAGTCGAAGTCCATTACTCAAAATCAGGTTCTCCTAACAGCTGAACTGTTCGCCGCAATGTGGGTAACAACTTAGTAAAGGTTCCAAATCGCTGGCTCGAGATAGATCGAAGATAAAATTCCACTGAAACGCTCGAGATTCAATCACAGTTGTCGCGTCGTCTGAATCAACCCTTTCCGTCAGTATAATTGGTATAGTGAATAAAACACTACGGAGATTCCGAAGAATGTCGCAGTTAAAGATAAGCTACGGCAACAATATGCCGGTGCAGGCCCCACTCATTCCGGATCCTTTTGTTCCATACCAGTGCCTGGGAAATAGAACTGTCTATGCAGTGTGTCGGGGTGATGAAAACGTTATTCGTTCATTGTTAGAACCCACGCCGTTTGAATTTGTCGAGGATAGGTTCGTTGTATCGATCGTCGATTTCAGTAATTGTGACAAAGTTCCATTTATGGACGCTGCGATCGTTGTGCCGGTGGGCTATAAGGATATCCTCGGTGGGAACTATATATTTGAGTACGAGAACAATGACGCCGCAATCGCTGCAGGCAGGGAGCTTTGGGGCTACCCTAAGAAGTACGCGCGCATCTCTCTGGAAAAAGAAGGAGACACGGTAACTGCGCGAGTGATCCGCGAAGGGGAAATGCTTATGGAGGTTCAATGTGTGCTTGACGATAGCATGTCGATTCCAACAAAACCGAAGCTTACCCCACATCTAAACATTCATGCGCAGCCGGCCCCAGATGGGCCCGGAGTCCTGGCAAGACGAATCATCGCCCGAGATACTTCGTCCGACTTCAAAGTTATTTCAGAGCGTGCCGGTGAGACATCCATTCGCCTTGGGGGCACTGCGAATGATCCTCTTGATTTATTTGAATCCAAGGAGATTTTGGGCGGAGGTTTCATCGTTGGAGATTTCTACGCGACGGAGAAAAACGGCTGGGGTAAGATAATCGATACGCTCGAGTCCCGGTAGTCGTATAGACGGCGCCCAAACAAGATTAAGATCCGTTGGCGACTACTCTCACTGGGTACCGTGAACTAGTTCTTTAGCTCATCTGGGATCTTGCATACCGGAATGGGTTCCATTTTGTGTTTATTAACGGCGTGAAGTTTTTTGTAGATCTCCAAAACTTGCTTCTGTCTCTCGGTCAATGTCGTTTTATCGTTAGGTTTTCCGGAATAGCCCATCGCCCACTCCAATTCTGGATAAGAGGCGCCGATTTGATCCTCATCGGTGCGATTATCTCCCCAGAGTCCATCGGTCGGCGGGGCCTTGATAATCTCATTGATGAGGCCCAGTTCATCCCCGAGTTCGTAGACCTCGGTCTTGGTTAGGTCCGCGATAGGACTGAGATCGACTCCGCCGTCGCCATATTTGGTAAAGAAACCGACGCCGAAATCCTCGACCTTATTCCCTGTGCCCATCACCAGATAGCGGTGTAACGACGCAAAATAGTAGAGCGTCGTCATGCGTAATCTTGCCCGCGTATTGGCCAGTGCCATCGCTCTTTGCTCTTCGTTTTCCACGGGTGGTAAACATCGGACGAACTCGTCGAAGAAGCGGCTTAGTTGTACTTCAACGGAACGCACATTGGGATGGGTGAGTTCGAGGGATTCAATATGTCTGCGGGCACGACTGACTTGATCCTGGTGCTGATGTATAGGCATTTCAACGCACAAAGTAGGCTGGTCAGTCTTCGCAGAAAGAGCAGACGTGACGGCCGAATCGATACCCCCTGAGATCCCGACCACGAATCCGTTTGTGCGAGACTTTTCCGCGTAATCCCGCAGCCAATGAACAATATGTCGGATGACTTGTTTGGTTTTCATGGTAGATAGTAAAAACAGGGGACAGCTGCACTGCTGTCAATAGCGATTCATTTCCGTCCTGATCAAGACTGCCCTCGCGAGAGCGTTGAGCGGGGGAATCTGGTTGATGTGAATGCCTGATATATAGCGCTTTCTAGATATCCGTGTGTGCGGGTATGGCGATTTAGCGTCCTATCAAGGTTTGATGTGTCCGATCGGTTCACTCCCTCACGCGCGAGTTGGTTCACGGGGCAGATGTCATTTGCCCGGCGGTGTTAACCGATTTGAAGTTTGCTATTCTAATGAACACTCGGTGACTTCATACAATCATTTCGATCTGCGGAAACCACCGAGACTTCTTTCTTGTCTCCACCACGCATTACGGCCAATGGCACCTCTACACCCGCGTCGCCAAGATTCCAAACTCGACGAAAAAAGGTGGCGAGTCCCTTTGCCGGCTTGCCATCGAGGCTAACAATAACGTCGCCCACCTCTATGCCAGCACGATCGGCTGGACAATGGTCATAGATACCTCCGACCACTAGCTGATCTGCTGCATCGTATACCAGCATACCAAGCCAAGGTCGTGGGGGTTTGTTGCGTCGACCATATGTCTTGAGCTCATCGAGGATCGGTATCAATTGGTCAATGGGAACCATCATGTTGGCATTGTGCGTCTCTCCTTCTTGAATCGCCTGCTGCACTAGCAGCGATCCGATACCGTGCAAGTACCCCTCAGAGCCGATCATAGCGGTACCACCCCAGATCGGATGTGCGGGTGCTGTGAAAATTGCTTCGTCCAGAACATACTCCCAATATCCTGCGAATTCTTGTTTAGCGATGACTTTAGCGACGATTGAGTTGGCGACACCGCCTTGTCCCGCCACAATAACGGAATCGAAAATCTCTAGAGGTTCGGCGCTGGCTAACTCGATAACAGGTAGTCTCAAAGGCTGTAACGCCTGCACCAGACCGAAGCCTGATTCATAGTCATAGCCAATGACGTGGCCTTCGACAGTTTGTCCGTTGTCGTCGATTATCCATATGCGCTCTGCCTCGGCGACTAGATAGCCAATGGTGAGGATGAGTCCGTCTTTGGCGATGAGCGCGCCGTACCCAGCGCGTTCGGTCCCCAACACGGCTGCCGTCAGCGCGTCTTCGATAATGTTGGAGCGCACCGAGACAATTGAACGCAAGGTCTCGTTCAAATCGAACGAGACATCAGCGGGATCTGGTCGAGTAGGATCTGTCATTCAGTGCTTATGCTTCGTCATCTCGAAGGGGCAATGGTTTCATCCC
>JAOTYS010000359.1 GCA_029861795.1 Gammaproteobacteria bacterium
GGTTTGATCCCCACGTTTGGCCCTAAAAACCCAGGGGCATTACTTCACCTCAATCAACTCCACCTTGAATACCAGGGTTTCGTTTGGACCGATTCCCCCTGCTGCCGCGCCTTGGGTCCCGTAAGCCAATTCCGCCGGTATAAAGACTTCCCAGATCGCGCCGACCTTCATCAGCTGCAGCGCCTCTTGCCAACCCGGAATAATACCGTTGACCGGGAACGTCGCAGGGGTGCCACGTGCATAGGAGCTGTCAAACTTCGTCCCGTTGATGAGCTTACCTTCATAGTGCACTATAACGGTGTCGGTAACGGCCGGAGTCTCTCCCGTTCCCTCCTGCATCACGCGATACTGCATCCCACTTTCAGTCTCTACAATACCCTCCTTGGCTTTGTTTTCTTCGAGGAAGGCTTGTCCGGCTTCTAAGTTTTCCCCGGCTATTTGTTCGCGTGCTTGCTGTCGTTCGGTAATTCCCGCCTGGTATGCCGCCTGCATCTCTTCGAGGGCAAGTTTCGGATCATTGCCATTGAGAACATCCTGAATAGCCTCTACAAATGCCACGGCATCGAGCTCCATGCCTTCCTGTGTAAGCCTTTGTTGAAGCTGCTGTCCGACCTGAAAACCCACCGCGTAGCTGAACCTCTGGGCATCCGTAGCTATCTCGGTTTCGGCGTTGGCTGGGTAGCCGAAACAAATAGCTAAAGCCGAAACTAGTAAAACTTGATATTTCATATCTCTTTCTCCGCTCTGAATTATTTGACAAGATCGAGCGCGAGCAAACCAGTATAAAACCAATTTATGGAAACGACTCCCACCGGCGCTTATCAGAATGAAACACGCACGACCTATCGCCCAGATCGCTCAGAGTTTCTACGACAGAGCAGACGTCATCGCCGCACGTAGCCCGGTGAGAAACATAGGCCCGTGTATGTTCCCATGAAACGCTTCCGGTTCCAAGGCATAAGGCAACAGATTGTCACTTTGAACCGACGTTTCAGCACTTAGAACAAGACATGGGCGCATCATCGAAGAATCAATGTCACGAGTTTTCATCCACCGGAACAATCCCGGTTGTCATCTGGGTGGGTGCTGCGATACCTTCGACCTCGATGGTGACATGAGACACCTGAGGGGCAAGTTCCCTTAGTTTCTTTTCTATCTCATCGATGATTTCCTCGGCGCGTTCTAGCGTGGCCTGAACTACCGAATGCGTTGTCGCGTTTCCAGAATCGTCACCTACAATCTTGTCGCGAAACTCATTCTCATATTCCAGGATCTTGTCCCTCAAGCTTGAAGTCATGCTTGCTCACTGAGCTCGATTTCAGCCACAAGAACAGTATTGGTATTATCTACAATGATCGACCTTAGATCGTGGAAACGTTCTATGTCCGGATGTCGCGCCACCACTCGGCAAAACGCTTCTTCTGCCTTCTCATCACGAACATCCGTAAGATATCGCATGTTCACAGCACCCAGGAAGAACGCCACAACACCTAACATCAATGCAATCAATACAGAGAAGGTTATGTCCCAGATAGGATCGTGCAACCAAACCGTCAGACCGATACCAATGGCCGCGAATAGCACTCCGGTAACAGCAACGATGTCTTCCAGAAATACCGCTGTAAGTGTTGGATCATCGCAGCGGACGACGTAGGCGATGAATCGGTTGTGATTCTCTTGCCGCATTCGAACTATTATTTCGCGCGTGGCCATCGCCAACACAAATCCCTCCAACACAAAAGCAAATGTGAGGACAACTACTGAGATCCAAACAGAATCAATGGTCACTCCCGCTAGGGTAACGGTCGATGACATACCTACATCGCCGAGCTTGTGGTAAGCGTGCCACGCATGTGCCAAACCCAGACCTGAGCCAATAGAAAACAGTCCAATAGCGCTCCATAGGTTCCACAAGTATTTCTTTTGGCCGTGACCGAATGCGTAAGTGTCATCAGCCGGCCTGTCGCCTTGAATCAAGCCTAAGAACAGAAATATCTGATTAAAGGTATCCATCATGCTATGCACCGCCTCGTTCATCATCGATGCGGAGTTCGTTGTCGCAGCCGCCACAAACTTACAAACGGTCACGACAGCGTTGCCAAGAATGGCCGCCACCACGGCTTTTTTGGAACCACCCGCCACTCAATTACTCTTATGCGTTTGTTTCACCTGATTGTGATGAAATTGTTGGAATGTGGCCGTTCGTTGCGTAGCGATTGGCCTGGCTCAAGTCGACCGCGTTAACAGAATCCATGTGTTAGAATCGTATGAGCTATTGTGAATTGGGAGCAGCAAGAATGGCAGTAGATCGAAGACTACTGGAGATATTAGTTTGTCCAGTCACTAAGGTGCCCGTAACGTCGTTATCTAAAGATAAGCTGAAAAAATTAAACGACCAAATCTCAAAAGGCGAGGTAACCACTGTCGATGGCAGCACTCTCGACATGGCTGTGGAAGAAGCGTTAATTACAGAAAGTGGCACGACCATCTACCGGGTCGACTCGGGAATTCCAATCATGCTTGAAGATCAGGGAATACCGACCGAACAGCTAATCGACTTTTGACGAGAATATCAAGCGTATCTGCGCAAGCGGTCGTTAAGAGGCTGCCATGGCCCTGCACGCCGAACGACGTCGACTCACCGCCGACGCCAATTGCCGTAATAGCTCCACACTATCCTCCCACCCTAAACATGCGTCCGTGATGCTCTGACCATAAGTCAAATCCTTTCCAGCTACTACGTCTTGACGTCCAGCCACCAAATGGCTCTCAATCATGACACCGATGATACTCCGGTCACCGGCAGTGATCTGCGCGGCCACATCGTCACACACATTACGTTGGCGCTCAGGATCCTTACCGCTGTTTGCATGACTAAAATCGATCATCACGCGTGGTGGCATGTCCGCAGCCTGTAGCTGTTTCGTGGCCTGCTCCACGCTCTGTGCATCATAGTTGGGACTCTTGCCGCCGCGCAGTATGATGTGGCAATCGTCGTTTCCCGAAGTGGAGTAAATTGCGGAGTGCCCCGCCTTTGTCATGGTCAGGAAATGGTGTGGCCGCATGGCGGCGCGAACCGCATCGATAGCGACCTTCAGATTTCCATCTGTTCCATTCTTGAGCCCGACGGGGCATGACAACCCCGAGGTCATCTCGCGGTGACATTGACTCTCGGTAGTGCGGGCGCCTATAGCACCCCAACTCACCAAATCAGCGACATACTGCGGCGTGATGAGATCGAGAAATTCCGTTGCGGCTGGCAACCCCATGTCATTCACATCTAGCAACAACCGTCGTGCCAGGCGCAGGCCGTCGTTGATTCTGAAACTCTCATCCAAGTATGGATCGTTGATTAGCCCCTTCCATCCCACAGTAGTCCTAGGCTTCTCAAAGTAGACCCTCATGACAATCAATAAGTCGTCAGCAAGCCGCCGGCGCACGTCTACCAATCTCGTGGCATACTCCCTGGCCGCCTCAGTGTCATGGATGGAACAAGGCCCTACCACCACAAGTAATCGGTCATTGGCCCCTTGCAACACCGCGTGTATCTGCTCTCGGGTGTGCGTAGTGGTCTCCGCCGCGGCGTCGGTCACTGGAATCTCCCTCAATAACTCTTCGGGAGTGACAACTTCCTTGATCTCGCGAATGCGAAGATCATCCGTTTTACGCTTTATCGACATTGGGCAGTCTGGTCAAATCTGCAAACTAAACGATCCTCGGTGACATTCATCCCTAAAAGACAACGAAGCCAATCGCAAAAGTGTGAATATTAACCGCATTGATGATAATTTGTTAGCCGTCGCTAACTTCATGTCACACGCCGTGCTCACTTATCTATTCCCGCCCAAGTGAAAACGAGGCCGAACTCAGGAGCCATGTATTTGCTTATCAGTCTGTTAAGCGTTGCGGCGATAGCTTACACAGCGCTGCTCGTCCTCGTTTACGTGTTCCAGGCGCACATGGTGTACTTTCCCTATCCATATCTTGAGGCCAGCCCTGATCAAGCCAACCTAGAGTTCGAAGACGTGAATTTTAACGCCGCTGACGGCACTCCACTTCATGGCTGGTACCTGCCCGCTAATAATGCGCTTTATACCGTCCTGTTCTTCCACGGAAACGGCGGCAATATCTCACACCGCTTGAACACCCTTAGCATCTTCCATCGCCTTGATCTCAACGTTTTCATTTTTGACTACCGAGGTTACGGTCTAAGCCAAGGCACACCGACGGAAAAGGGTACATACAGTGATGCAGAAGGAGCATGGCACTATCTCACTAACAGCCGTGGCGTCGATCCAAGCACCTTATTGGTATTCGGTCGATCGCTAGGCGCTGGTGTGGCCACGTGGCTCGCCACGCAGCGACGCCCCCGCGCCTTGATAATCGAATCCGCTTTTACCTCTGTGCAGGACATGGGCGCCCATCATTACCCTTGGTTGCCAGTGCGCTGGCTATCACGGTTTCACTATGACAGCTTGACGCGGATAGGCAATATCAATGTTCCGCTTCTAGTCATACACAGCCAAGACGATGAGATAGTACCTTTCAGCCTCGGTAGGCGGCTGTTTGAGGCCGCCCGAGATCCTAAAGACATCCTGCAAATTCAAGGAGACCACAACACCGGGTTTCTCATGAGCGGTCAAACATACATACAGGGATTGCGCCGCTTTCTGCTGTCATTGACCCAAACCGAACCGTCAGGATCAAATCCCAGCCACACTAATCCCGCCTCATAAGTGTACCGCGCTATGGTGTTTGACTATTACCGCCGACTCAGTCGAACTCAACAGAAGATCTATCGCCAAAGCGATGGGATCATGTCTATACGACTACCTGATCCCAAGTCACTACAAAAAGTCGTGGCAGCAATCGACCAAGAATTACGACGCGACGAACGCGGGGCGCTACAATCCGCCTGTCAAGCACTGATTTCGTCGATGAACTCGCAGTTGCAATCTCCGCCGGCACGGGTCACTGTGCTGGACGCACGACCCAGTGAAG
>JAOTYS010000360.1 GCA_029861795.1 Gammaproteobacteria bacterium
TATGGGTTTGGGTGCCTAGTTGATAACATTGGCGGTGAAGATTACCGTGCTTAGAGAACGCCGTAAATTTGCATCTACATCAGGCTACCCATGAATGCACATTCAATACCCCCTGAACTCGAAGCCGTTGTGGCGAGCGACGAATCTGTTGAGTCTAAACTGTCTAACTTG
Organism: Gammaproteobacteria bacterium; assembly: GCA_029861795.1. The sequence continues at coordinate 172 of JAOTYS010000360.1, forward strand.
ATCGTGCTGCTCGGTGAAGCGCTCCGGTGCGATCGGTGTCTTTTGTTTCTGCGTGATCCGCGGACGCGCAGAAGTTATAACAGCCATGGCTGGACGCGACGACCCGAATACGCCCTCAAGCAGACACGTGAGTCCTGGTCGCAGGAACCAGTTTCTCTAGCCGACGATGATCCGATGTTCGCCCTGGCGTTGCGAGACCCGAACGCGCTTTATATCGAGGACATTGAGACCGCTGGGCCCGATGTGCTCAATCGAGACTACGAGCGAGATTTATTTGGGCACCGCGCCTTGATTCACGCCCCTATCTACTATCAAGACCTGATGTTCGGGATTTTTGAGCCTTGCGTATTTTGTAAACCGCGCCAGTGGACAGAGTTCGATCGTGCGGTGACTGTTTGGGCGCAGACAAAGCTTGGTCCAATGGCGGCAGAGTACGTCGCGCTCCACTGTCCTGACGACAGTGAATCGTAACAGTTCGCGTGACTCTTTATAATAATTAAATAATGCGGGTGTGGGGTTCTCGCCAATGCGCGAGTTGCGCCAGACTCTTGTCGAAGTAGATTTTAGGGCAAACGCTCGCGGTTAACGCCCCTGTTGATGCGCACTCGTGTGCCGGCGAAGTTCTTCATGTGGAAGTCGAAGTCGCGTTGGCGGGCGGCCTGAATAAGTCGCACGTTTCGAAAATTGGGTCCGATTTGGTTTTCGTGCTCGATGGCGGTGAGGCGAGCAGCCATGCCCTGTTTCTTGGTGACCTGATGCGGCTGGCATTCATGCAACGCATTGATGTGGCTGGGTTCGAGATACACGACGCCAGCATTAAGCGATTCACGCATCAACGCGTCCCCTTTCGGTGTTCGGCTGATGACAAGACTCGAGCCGCCCCATTCTTCTTCGGTGGGCGTTCCACCCGGCCAGGCATCGGCAACGGAAATATCAGTCATCTCGCCAGTTGGGTCCGGGCAGATCTTGCAGCGGAACGGATGCGTCCATCCCCACGGTCCGTACCAAAAGTCGAGATATGGCTCCTCAGCGGTTCGTCCGTCTTTGGTCTCGGCATGGTTGGGTCCGGGGCAACCATAGCCGCGATAACGGAAAAGACTTAACTCTTCCTCGCTCTCAATACCGACTCGCTTGAGCATAGCGTGGGAGCACTGCAGATCAGCGAAGGTGCCGCAGGAGAAAGCTACGGTGTAAGCGACAAGTCGATTTACGCGCTCGTCAACCTTACGCATGTTATGCACCGCCGAGATGTCGCAGGGCTTACCGATGATCGCAAATGGCTTTTGCTTATTCAGGATCTCAGAGAAGTCAATCAGCGGCGCGACCGGGCCATAACGTGACCCCACCGCCTCCATTACCTGTGAGCGGTCAAAGCTCAGGTGGCGCACAGAACGCATTGGTTGCTCCTTTGACGTGGCCACGTGCAAGATAAATTCCACTTTCTTTGATTCGAGCAGGTAAATTCCGAGCGCTGTTAACACACCGCCAGATGAGCCCACATGGTGAATGCGTTCGTCCATAGCGTGGCCCCGCCATACGTTGATCCACGGACCAAAGACGGTATCCACTTTGGCGTCTTTGTGCTTTTCCGAGTCGAGTGGCTGGTCGATGGTCACTCCCGGGCAAGTTTCGACGATCATCGCATCCGTTTTGTCATCTAAAGGCTGGAGTATCTTCGGGCGTAAACGTCCCGGCGGATCGACCATCGTCATCTGAACACGGTGTGGACCGGCGATGGATTGACATAGTCCACAACCGATACATAGACCGTTTTCTACGATCTGCTTAAGTGTTTTCGGATGTCGCATGGTGAGGCGTCCGGATTTCTAGATTGATCGTCGATATGTATTCAATTGTACAGCGGAATGTCTCATAGGTTCGCACCCTCCTTGCATTGCATCAAAACCGAGATCACTCTAGTCTAGTCGCGCTTTAGTGAGCTAGGATCATATTGAGAGGGTGGCAAGTCGCTGACCGGGGACTATACTCACGACTTACCTAAATATTAACGAATTAAACGTTTACCATAGACTGAATTGTTGATAACAAGACGAGGAGTTTGTAGCGAATGGGTGCTTTTAAGGAGCCACATGGCGGCGTACTGAAAGAGTTGTATCTGAGTGAGTCCGTAGCGGATGCGGAGAAGGAAACAGCAAATAACTACAAGTCGTGGGATCTAACAGACCGCCAGCTTTGTGATATCGAACTGATCCTTAACGGTGCGTTCTCACCGCTTGAAGGGTTTCTCACTAGGGCGGAGTATGAGTGCGTGCTAAAGGATATGCGACTGCCCGATGGGGTGTTGTGGCCCATTCCCGTCACGCTCGACGTCACCGATGAGTTTGCCGAAGGGTTGAGTGGTGGTGAGCACATTGCGCTGAGAGATCCTGAAGGCGTGCTCATCGCCACCATGGAGGTGCAGGACACGTGGAAACCCGACAAAGCCGGGGAAGCACGTGCCGTTTTCGGAACCGAGGATGACACTCATCCAGGGGTGAGTTATCTCGTGCATCGTGCCCATAGCGTGTTCCTCGGTGGCAAGCTAAAAGGGGTGGAGCCCCCGACGCACTATGATTTTAAGCTGATGCGGGATTCGCCGGCTGAGCTGCGCGGAATGTTTCGCAAGGCAGGTTGGCGCAAGGTAGTGGCCTTTCAAACCCGCAATCCCATGCATCGCGCCCACTATGAGCTGACCCACCGTGCCGCCAACGACAGCGAGGCCAATCTGTTGATCCACCCGGTGGTGGGTATGACTAAGCCCGGAGATGTAGATCACTACACACGGGTGCGCTGCTACGAGCATATCCTCGCCGAGTATCCCGAGCAGACCACTGCACTCAGTTTGCTGAATTTAGCTATGCGTATGGCGGGACCCAGAGAAGCGCTATGGCACGCCATCATCCGTAAAAATTACGGTTGCACCCATTTTATCGTCGGCAGGGATCATGCCGGCCCCGGCTCGAATGAAGGCGGCGAACCCTTCTACGGGCCCTACGATGCTCAAGAGCTGCTGAAGCAACACGAGCAGGAACTCGACATCACCATCATCCCATTTCAGGAGATGGTTTACGTCGAGGACAAAGCGCAATATTTGGCTATCAACGAAACCACGCCTGAACAGAAGGTTCTCAATATTAGCGGTACCGAAATTAGGCGACGGCTACAGCAGGGTTTGGAGATACCCGAGTGGTTCTCGTTTCCGAAAGTGGTGGACGAGCTTAGGAAATCCTATCCGCCTCGGCACAAACAAGGTTTCACCGTGTTCTTCACCGGATTGTCCGGCTCTGGTAAGTCGACAATTGCCAACGCGTTACTCGTTAAGCTTTTGGAAAGCGGAGATCGCAGGGTGACACTGCTTGATGGCGATATAGTGCGCAAGAACCTTTCCAGCGAGTTGGGTTTCTCCAAAGAGCATCGTGATCTGAATATTCTGCGTATTGGATATGTGGCGAGCGAGATCACCAAGAACGGCGGGGTGGCTCTCTGTGCACCCATTGCACCCTACGCGAAAACCAGGCGTCAGGTCCGGAGCGTGGTCGAGGAAGCAGGCGGGTTCATTGAAGTATATGTGGCGACACCGTTAGAGGTGTGTGAGCAACGTGATCGCAAGGGACTATATGCCAGGGCACGCGCGGGCCTTATTAAGGAATTTACGGGAATTAGCGATCCTTACGAGGAACCGCAGCAGCCGGAGATGAGAATCGATACGCTGGGCCTGCACCCGGATCTTGCGGCGCACCGTATATTCGTTAAGCTGGAAAGTATGGGATTCATTCGCTAGCCGTATCAGGAAATCACCCCGCGATAGCACTTGACCGCCGATATCTGGCGGTGGGCTCTAACGCGGGGACACGTATGCAGCGAGTCGTCGATATGGTGAAGTGGCGCCAGCGCATGCGGAAGCCTTAGCAACCCTGTCGCCGATGTCGCGGCTTGTCCGCCTGCCACTAGTGCGGCTATCTCAGTGAGATCATCGCTTATCGCGATGAGTGGCCTTCAGCACCTCAGCAAGAACTTCGCTAAAGAATTGCCGTTCCTCCGGAGTACCGACTGTCACACGCACGCATCGATCAAGCGGCGGAACAGCAGGCATGCGCACGAAAACGTCACGCTCCAGCAATGCATTCATGACACGCCTTGCGGTTGTTCGATCACCGAGATCAAAAGCTACGAAGTTGGTGGCAGATGGTACGGTAGAGAGGCCTAGACGCCGTGCTAACTCGTCGTATTCAACCCGTCCCCGTTTCACTTCTTGAACAACCTCGTCAAGAAACTTTGGATCCTGCATCGAAGCCAGTGCTCCGGCCTGCGCGATTCGGTTTACACCAAAGTGGTTGCGGATCTTATTCAGCCCAGTAACTACTTCGGATGCGGCAATGGCATATCCTATTCGAGCACCGGCCATACCATGGGCCTTTGAAAAGGTGCGCATGCGAATGACTCGTGGGTCGGTAGTATCAATCGGAGGACGGATGTCATCCTCTCCAAAGTCTGTGTAGGCCTCATCCAAAATCAAGATACAGTCTTCGGGTAGCCGATCGATAAACTCCTGTACTTGCTCCGCGCCGTGCCAGGTACCCATGGGATTATCAGGGTTCGCTAGAAACACGAGCGGTGCACGCACGCGATTTACTTCTTCAGCGAGTAGCTCGAGATCAATGTGATCATCTCTATATAGAACCTGATGTAGCTGGCCTCCGAAACCGGTAACGTGGTAATTGAATGTCGGATACGCACCTAATGAGGTTACTACGGGGGTGTTGGGCTCCACCACCATGCGCACCACGAGACCAAGTAGCTCATCGATCCCTGCACC
>JAOTYS010000361.1 GCA_029861795.1 Gammaproteobacteria bacterium
ACCGCGCCTCACCGTGCGGATCATGTCATTGCCCACACTACCTTCGCCCGCAGAAGCACCCACCAATGCCACAGAGCGCGGTGCAAGCATCCTTGAGAGGGAGTGTGTGGACGACCACTCAGTCGTGTGAATGCTTTGAGACGTATCCATGGTTTCCGTGGCAGGCGTCTTCGTTATAGTCTTATGATGAACACTGTTCACTACTGTCGTTGGGTTCGTACGTCTTCGAGGATCAAGGCGGATGGTCTCCCCGGGGTCACACAGCAACGCCTGCCTTAAGACCCTCCAATACCGCTTCTTCGGCTGTGCGTGGACACAGACAATCACCTATGGGAATCACTTCGGCGTCAAATTCTTCGAGTTGTTGTTCAAGCTCGTCGACTACGTCATGACCAAGCGACAATACAAGAGTGTCCGTTTCTTCGCACATGACTGGCTCACCACTTGTCGTGTGCTGCAAGTACACTGTGCTCTCGTCTACCCCGTATAACCTCACCATAGGTATTACTTCCACACCGAGCTTATGCAGCACACCGAGCCAATGATCACGCACGTATTGCTGAATAGTATGACCGGGCTGCGGTCCGTTGCAGCACAGTCGCACGGTACAGCCATCGCGTGCTAGCTTCTCAGCGATTCCTAGTCCTACCCAGTCGCAACGCCAGTCTGCCACCACCACACGTCCCCCAACGTTCGCCCCGCCGGTCAGCACCTGCCATGCGTCAACCACATGCCCTTCTTCCGCACCTGGCACTTCCGGGACACGGGGACGAGCACCTGTGGCGAGAATAATGGCGTCCGGTGTCTGCTCACGTATCAACTCCAGAGATACCTCGGTGTTCTTCACGACGTTTACACCCGACAATTCCATCTCTCGGGTAAGATTGGTCACGATTCCGCCAAACTCCGCACGCCCAGGCAACAATTGCGCCAGCAGTGCCTGACCACCCAACTGCTTCTGCTTTTCATAAAGCGTCACGTCGTGACCGCGTTCCGCCGCTACCGCCGCCGCCTTCATGCCACCAGGCCCGCCTCCGATCACCATGATCTTGCGTCGCTGCGACACGGGTTCCCGCTGTCCATACATGAGCTCCCGCCCAGACTCAGGATATTGGATGCAAGAGATCGGGTAACCCAAATGGAAATGACCTATACATGCCTGGTTGCATCCAATGCACGCCCTTATGTCGTCAATGCGACCCGCGGCAGTCTTATTTGCGAGCTCCGGATCACAAATCATCGCCCGGGTCATGCCACACACATCGGCTTGACCGCTGGCTAGCACCTGCTCGGCAATTTGTGGTTGATTGATGCGTCCCGCCACGATAACCGGTTTACTGACGTTGGTACGGATGGTGGCAGCATAGGGGGCGACATACGCATTCTCGATCATCATCGGTGGCACAATGTGAATAGAACCTTCCAGCGTGGTCGAAGATCCCGCGATCACATTGAAGTAATCAAGCTCGCCATCGACATCCAACGCCTTGCAGACTTCTAACACTTCATCCGACGCCAGACCGCCATGTTCTTTTTCATCACCCGAGATTCGCATGCCGATTACCATGTCACCGACACGTTCACGTATAGTCGAGATAACCTCTCGCAAAAACCGTAATCGGTTATCGCGATCACCGCCATATTCGTCGTCACGCACATTGACACGGGGATTCAAAAACTGTGATGGCAGGTAACCGTGACTGGCGACAATTTCCACGCCGTCGAGCCCGGCCTTTTGCATGCGCAACGCGCCATCTCCATAACCATTAATAATTTCCTGGATCAAGCGTTTAGACATGCGCCGCGGCATCACATGAAACCGTTCGTTAGGACTTGCTGAAGCCGAGTACGCTGCCGGAGTACTGCCGTCTTGAGACTCCATAATCTCCCGACCGGGGTGAAACAGTTGACCGAAAACGGTACAGCCAAACTCGTGACAGCTTTCGGCAATCCTGCGATACCCAGGGATGCAGTCGTCGCTGGTGGCCTTCAGCACATGGGCCGAATACAACGCGGTCTCGTGTATCGCCGCAACTTGTATAACGATGAGTCCAGCGCCTCCTGCAGCACGCGCCCGTTGATAGGCAACCAACGCATCATTTGGAATGGCTGCTGTTGGAAGACTGGTGTCATGCCCCGTCGAACAGATTCGGTTCTTGAGCATGACATTGCGGATCTTCAAGGGTGAGAACAGATGGGGGAAAGAGTGCGCCATGGATTATCTCGCTCTTTGTCGGCGCCCTAATCTTAGACTCTGTGCAGAGTTCTGCCTACCCAGTTGTAGCGCCAAGTAGCGATAGAAATGTGTCAAGGGTTCTTCCAAGTGACTTAACCGACCTGATTGAGCGAACCTTGACCTCAAGCCTCGTTGCACTGCCGCACACACCTCCATGTCTTCCTTATTCACTTCAAGGAAGTCATCGAAATACTCTTTCACTAGTTCTTTCAGATCTTGTCTTGCAACGGTCTCCGGAGGCACGCATAGACAGGCACGTAGCACCATCCTCCCTGCCGCTTTCGGCAGTACCTGCAACCAATAAAGGGCATGGTCAGTAAGTGCTATCAGGTGTGTAGGATAGATTGTGATGACACTAAGCCGATTACGTTCGTCCTCGTTTAGACCATCGATGGTAGGAAGATACTCGTCATCCTCCTCAAAAGCCTTGCGATTCCTTGGCATGTGAACGACACCATATTCTGGTCGGAAAGGTTCTGACACTGCACCTTTTGCAGGGTAGTAAGGTTCAACCGTCTCACGATGAGAACCCATGTGGTGGTAAGCCTCGACGAAATTATCCACCATCAATTTCCAATCCCATTCACAATCGTACTGCTTCTCGTGCACCGTTCGCATATCGTTCACGCGGTAGCGCTTAACCAACTCGGTCAGTCCCGACAGGCGTTCCCCAAGCGGCTTTGCATCGGCATCAAAATTAACAAACACAAAACCTTCCCACATCTCGGTGCGAAATTCCGGCAGGCAGATGTCGCTGAGTTGAAACCGCTCGGAGTTTTGCATGTGAGGTGCGGCAACTAACTGACCATCCAGAGCATATGTCCACGCATGATAAGGGCAGACAAACCGGGTAATGTTCCCTGCGCCTGCGACTACCTCCACTGATCGATGTCGACACACTCTAGACAAAACTCGAATCTCGCCATCCTGACCGTGCACCACCACCAATGGCTCCCCAATCAAGTCAACGCATCGATAGTCCCCGGGCCCGGGAAACTGATCGACATGCCCTACACACAACCACTCTCGCAGAAATATGCGTTGACACTCTAATTCATAAAGTGCCGCTGAATCGTAGCAGGCGGGATCCAGACTCATGGCAGCGCCAACGGAATCACTAGCTCTGGCGCACACTGAGTCCACTAGAGTCTCAAGGTTTGGATAATCCATTGTGTTACTTCTTGTTTTCCAAACATGTTCCAGGAGCCATGGATCATAGGTACCAAAGTTCCAGAGGTGACCTTCCGGATCCCGGCACGAATATGCACGTCCGCCATGATCCTGATCTTCAATATCCGCTACGATCTCCGCGCCCGCGGCAACCGCTCGGCGATAGTGCGCGTCAGCGTCCGCCACGGTGATATAAGGGCTTTGTGTACCGATACCACCGACATCTCGAGGTGTTTTCTGGAGCTTGCCAAACTCGTTATCAACAGCCGAACCCAGCATGATCATGCCCTTGCCAAAGGTAAGCTGCGCATGAGCAATGGTTCCGTTCTCACCGGGGACAACCAGTAGCTTCTCGAAGCCGAATGCATCACATAGCCACTCGATGGCGGCTGGCGCATCGTGGTATTTCATAGTCGGGATGATTGTGACAGTATGCTTCGGGTTGTCTGTCATGTGTGCTTCTCACTAAGACGACTACGGAAAGATGTGTGCGCTCCGGTCTAAAGCAACACCATCTATGCTCTATCTATCTGTCAACATCTAAGGTTCATAGAAAGTAACTCCTTCTATATCCGAGAGATCTTGCTCTCGCCCTCTTAATTCAACCACGTTGCGATCCGGGTCGCGCACAAATATGGAAATGTGTCCATCGCCAAACGTTACGGGTCCTTGTGTAATCCGTATATTGTGGTCTTTCAGCGTCTCAATGGTGTCCCTTATGGAGTCGACGCGCAGCGCAACATGCGTGTAACCAGGATACTTATCCTCTACATCCATCAGTATATTCTTGCCGTCACTATTGTTGTTACCATTAACGATGAGATTAATCTCAACCTCGTTCTTGTTCTTGATGATGACGACGGCATCAAATTCCACCTTAACGACCACCTCGAATCCGAGCACGCGATAAAATGCCAGCGCGCGATCCTCATCAGTGACCCGAATTCCTATGTGGTCTACCCTCTCAATATCGATCATTGGTTCAGCCTCCGACTTATCCCGAGACAGTTGATTGGGCCATGGATGGGATATCGATTTCAATCGTTATGGCGAGGCGAATCAAGCAAAAAAAGCTTGATCTGCCAGACCTCAAATAGCTGGTTCCAGCCGGTCGCGCGATTCTCAAAGAATACTGTTAGCATGGTGCCACAGCTTCACTCGGCGTCGAGTCGAAGTGACGACAGCACAAACCAAATAGAAGCAGAGTCCCGCGATGCCAGCAACCGAGCAGCCCCTGCCGAAAGACAAGCACGTACCACCCATCGAGTGCCACAATCTGTGGGAGATCTTTGGCGAAGGTACTGAAGAAGCACTGCGCGCCGTACAGCAAAGAGGGACCTTGCAAGACGGAAGTACTGGAGCTTAACTGTGTAATAAATGTGGCGGACGCCACCTTCAGCGTCGGTGAAGGGGAAATTTCTGCTTCATGGGCTTGTCCGGCAGCGGCAAATCCACACTAGTACGTCACATCGTCAGCGAGCAACGAGATTTTGAACTAAGCTCTTGACATGGTTCTACGCACATTCCCCCGATTTGCAAAAGCACCACTGGGGTGGAATAGGATCGCGATA
>JAOTYS010000362.1 GCA_029861795.1 Gammaproteobacteria bacterium
TCAGCCATGCATAAACCCTTTGTCGTGGCCTGACTGATTCTATTGCTAACTTTTGCCGAGAAGTTGCCGCCCTAGCCTCCTGTCAAGGCGATGATCTATACAAGTTGCCATACGTAGCACCGTCACGCTGCACACGAGTCTCCGGGTTGAACAAGCTCAAGGCTGGAAAACAGCGTGTGCTCAGCTAGACTTAGCCTGAAGTCAGACTTTATGGCTTTGATTCAGACAGCGAGCCTGGGTATGAAAATGCTTTTTGTACCAATGAGTTGCATTAATGACCGTTGAACTGAATGCCGGCAACTCAGGCGGATCCAAGGATAACGGCCAGCCCGATTTTGACAGTCTCTCGCTGGAAGAGCTCTTACCGAGATATCGTGATTCTCTCGACGAACTATCGGACCCCGACAGAGTACTAGCGACGCTGTGTATTAGAGATTGCATAGCCAAAAAACACGCCAACAGCACGTCGGTTGCACCGACGGTAACTAAAAATCTAACTGCATACGACGAGATTTTGCAACAGAAATCCGATGTTATTGCGAGAGTCGCAGGTTCAGACATTTCATCATGGCGGGATACGTTAAATGTCGGGCGGACAGCCTGGTGGTGGTTTCCAGAGGAACTCCCACATCGGCAAAAGAGTGGCGTTGATCGTCTGCTGACTATTTTGGCTGCATTCTGTGCGGTCGGGTTCTTGAGTGCCATGGCAGAAATTGCAACCCGGTTTCTGAAAGGCGGCACCAGCACAGCAGTCTTCAGCTTATTATCTGTTCAAGCATTCCTTACAGTTGCCGCGGGCACAAGTTTCACTGAAACTGGCAAATCATTGCTTGCCTCTGCCTTACGCCGTTTGGGTGCAAGTTCCAGGAACTACTATCGGCATCAATTTGCTGCTGTGGTGATTCTGCTGTTCGTCGGATTCTTGGTTTTGAACCAAGGGTTTCCCTGGTACGCCAAGCGCCTGGAAAAACAAGCAGTCACCGCCTCTGTAAATGTGGCCATCAACAAACTTGAACGGGCAACTGGCCTGGATCCACAAAATGCCGCCGCTTGGATTGCACTGGGCGGTCGATATGAAGAGGTAGGCCGGCGGGACGCGGCCGCCAAGGCGTACTCCACCGCCATTACTGTCGAACCGACTTTCTGGCGGGCTCACATCAACACTGGCCGCCTCTATATTTACTCCGCCGATTATTCAAGTGCCCTGCGGACTCTGAATAATGCTATTGATTATGCGATCACCAGCGATCAAGAAAAGCCAGCGGCGGATGATCTCGCAGAACTTCGACGGAATCGCGGCTGGGCCAGGATGTTGCTGGCGCGTTCACGCACAGCAGAGTCGGATTTTAGGACGGTCATCCAGGATTGTCCGGAAGATCCTCTAGCCCATTGCTTGCTGGGGGAAGTGCTCAAGCGTTCGGATAATGTACGATCGTTGGAAGAGTACAAAATTTGCCGCTGCCTGTGGGGACAAGACTCGGATGGAGCGACTCAATGTTGGGAAAACTCAACCGACCCATTGTACGAAAAGGTCAGTCAATGTTTGGTAAAGAGCGGCAACATTGCTGATAGGTATCCGCTTGATCCACTACTAGACAATGCTGCAGAAGAGGCCATCTACGACGCACACGTGTCAGAGGCAAAAGACGAAGGTTCGGTGCTCTGGTGAAACCACGGTGTAGATTTTTTCTTTCGACCAGTTTTCTTTTGCTCGCGCAAACGACGATTTGCGTGGCTCAGGACGTCGGGAGGGTCGAGAATTTCAGCGGAGATTCCTTTATAAGCTATCCGCCCGAGCCACGGTCGCCGGTCAAAATGCATTTGCCAATCGAATACGAGGCTGTATTTGATGTTTCTCCGCAGTCGTGGGTCAGAATCAGTTGTTGGGATCTTAGTGATCAGATACTGGAGCAAGGACATTACACAGATGTTTGTCCACAACTAGACTTGGCAGCCGAGTTGAGGCTAATGTCGTATCTCGCATTTTCCCGCCTCGACCCGAACACTAAATCGTCCGATTCGCCCGATATGTTCTTCAACGCCTCTCTGCAGAAACCCAGCGAGTTCGTCATAGGGCGAGACTTGGACCCACTAGGCGATGTCTATGGAGATCCTAGGATTGTTGTCTTCTCATTCGAGACAGGCCTGAAGCCGAAGAAGCGCCTAGCCTGGGACCAGAAGTACACAATGGATGTGGTTCTCTCCGACGATCATTCATTTTCAACTTCCGTCCAGACCCCGAACAAACACACATATTCTCGAATAAAGGAGGCAGTGGACGAGATTCATGAGATGTACGATATGCCCGGCCCAGGTTCTCGGGCCGCTGCGCGCCTGTTGGTTTCGGAGGGCCTTTTTGTCGATGCAATAATTGAACTCGAGGCCCTTCCGGACGCCGAAAAAAAAGTCGAAACACATCGGAATCTCGGCGATCTGTATCTTCTGATAGGCAACGGCCAAAAAGCTTACGGAGCGTATGTTGCCGCGTTCGAAGCGCTGGATCCGGGCGAGGTCACGCTCGAGACCGGGTACCTGTACAACGCGATTGGGCGTCTCGATGTGCAGTTCGGTGGCGGGACAAACGAATCGTTCCTGGAGAAGGCTACAAAAATATATCTCGAAAACAACTATGCCGATTGGGCCCCTACCGTGCGTCCCTGAATGTTCTTCCACCCGGCAACGCCGGGGCCAGTTCACCCATATGCCGACTAGATACCCCATCGCGCAGCCGTTCGTCGGTGTTGCGGCGCCAAACGTCGATATAATCTTCGAAACCGAACGCTCGGCCGGTACTCAACCTCACGGTGAGTAGGCCGTTCAAGAAATGACGCAAGGTATTTTGCTGAATTCCTCTCGTACCAATACTCTCCGTGGTCGTATCCATGCGCGAGCTTAGGCTTGTCCCACGTTTTTTCGGGCCCTCCAAGAAACCCCACGGCTTCGGGAAAGAATCCTTCGTTGCGACCTCTGGCTGGCTTAGGAAAACGGCGGGCGGCAGTTTGACCGATCCGAAAAGGCCCCGATAGAACGCTGTCATGCGGAGAGTACAGTACACCGATTTTATAAAATTCATCATTTACGGTTTTTCCGAGTGGGCCCGAGGTATCAACCATTCCGACGGGGACAGCCGGCGCCATCAGAAAGACAAGAAGTTTCTTGATTGACAGCGTCTTTTTTGAGTTTCCTAGTTCGTGAAGGGCCTCTAGGATAAATCGACAACCCAGTGAATGTCCGATCAGAATCAACTCGCATTCTCCATTGTTTCGCCCTCGCACATTCTCCTCTATTACTTTCGCTAGCGCTGGGGCGAGCGACACTGCAGTCCTAACCCTCCAAGGATATGACATAGTACTGAATGGCCAACGACCGTCACCAGGCCAGGCGATTGTTAGCACATCTTTCTCGACGTCTCGACAATCTCTTCTCATGCGCGCGCGAAAGTACTCGAAGGCTGTGACCGCCGCGTCATCGCTTACGTTATATCCGTGGATTAAGAATACAAAGCGATCGCGCGCCTTCAATGATGAACCTGGCAAATTGTCCCTAGCTAGAGCAGGGCCGCCCTTGTGCCGAGTCCGAAATGACAGGTCGCACCGTGATTTGAAGCGGTTCACGCTAATCTCGATTCATTACTCGTTCTAGGAGTATGCGCCACATTTGTGCAAGTACGGCAGCAACTACAACCAGTACGACATATAGAACAAATCTACTAAAAATGGATTCGACCGGATTGCTCCGCACTACAATTAATACCAGTACAAGAGGAAGCGCTAAGGTCAAAATATACTCCGCAAGTCGGACGAAATTGCCCATGTAGGTTTGAAGTTTATCGATACCTCGTTCGAGTAAGTACGCCCTATCTTCATCACCGGTTTCGTATAGCTCCCCGGTAGATGGTATGGATGGCGCAATAGCCTTCGCAAGACCTGACTCGGATGGATCTTTGAGTGACTGGACGTAGTTGCTAATTTGCCCGCATAGCTGTTGATGCGGCAGCAAATACAAGTCCTTCCACCCTTTGGGATCCTTTGTTAATTCTCCCAATGGGTCTATGCCCAACTTCTTTTCCGAGCGTTCGTGCAACCACGTACGTATTGACAATCGATGTAGATATGATCGTAATCCCAAATCATAGAGAAAATGGATAAAAATCGCGCTGGCGGCAGACAGTATCAGTGCGGCAACTCCGAAGTCGAACGCAAAAGTGGATAGAATTCTTAATACGCTGTTAACTTCCATGATCTTTCTCCAATTCCGCAAGAGACTTCAGCTGCAGTGTATTGTATGTCTTCAATACATTTCGGACAGATGGCGCCCGGACGTAAGCTAGAGTCTGGCTCAATTCGAACGGCTGTTTTGGGTCATTTCCTGCGGCTTAAAACTGAACGAACTCAACGCCCGCCTTCGAGCCTGAAGCAGACCGTGAGCCCAGGCTGGGCTAGAAAATGTCGATTATCCGCTTTCGGCAAAAGCAGACATTCAATCGATCAACAAAGCTGCGTGCTGACGGGCCGTGCTCCGATCGGTTTCGGATACTTACAAGAGAACACGGATGAATTTCGATACGCCCGCTTCTTGATCAAGCCGCTTTCCTAAAGCCAGCAAACCGTTCTCTAACTTGCTGCTCCAGAGGCAAGGGATCAATATCTCCGCCGCCCCATATGATGTCTGCGAAGGTCTCGAATAGCTGCCTCTGCATTCTTTCAGCGACTTCTGCGGCGTACGTCGCAGCCTTGCAGTTATCAAGACATTCTTGCAGCTGCACCTTATTGCCAGAAAACTTGGCATAACAGAGAGCGCCGCATCTACTTACTGATGGTATTTCAACAAAATGTGCAGCTTGAAACCTTTCGGATACGGCGGCCATTACCATTTCTTCACGGGACCGAAAAAGCCGCTCTCGACAATGCTTGCAGACTAGCGCGTCGAACTTGATCTCTTCCTTACAATACGGGCAATTTGATTTTTTCATA
>JAOTYS010000363.1 GCA_029861795.1 Gammaproteobacteria bacterium
GCCCCCATGGTTTTGGCGAAGCCCATTCGGGTCTGATGGTACGCCGGTTTAACCACTATCACTTCGGTATTGGGGGGTGTTTGAGTACGCTATTGGGTTGTACCTATACCAGCAGGTTCGCCAATCTGTTGTCGAGTTCTACCACGCCGAGGAGGCATTCGCCCAGGTCAAGAATTGGTTTCGGGAGAATAGAGTCTGGGTGTTGGCTTCTGGGTAGCAAGAAGGGCGCGCTTATTGTTGGTGGCAGCAATTATCTTTTGGGTGAGCGGCTTGCCAGCTTCCTGGAATCGAGAGTGGAATTGATAGGATGGGCCGTAGTCGCCCCGGCGGTGGTCGCGTACTTCGCCCTCGGTTTGAACCACTGAAATCAGCGTTATGCACGATTCTTGGTGCCACCTGGCTGGTCCAGGCCTGTGGCGGGAGTGCCATCGTGCCGGTGGTGGACCATTCGCCCTCCCCGAATCAACCTACGTCCCGCGCAGTTAGGGCAGGGGACACCCTCTACAGCATTGCCTGGGAAGCCGGGATAGATTTCCGTGTGCTCGCGAGTTGGAACGGTATTCGATCACCATATGTTATCAAGGTGGGCGAAAAGATAAGACTTACCCCGCCACCATCAGATGAACCGCAGCAGATCGCGATACCGAAAGCCCCGTCACAGCCGCAAGCGCAGCCCAGAAAAGTCACAATTGACGACGTGCCGGTAAATCCCCCCAGGGGATGGGGTTGGCCGGCCAACGGCCCTATTGTTCGGCGTTTTTCCTTGGCTAATGGCAACAAGGGGATAGATATTGGAGGACAGACAGGCGCTGCTGTGAAAGCTGCGGCATCGGGCCGGGTCGTCTACGCAGGTAGTGGACTTCGGGGGTACGGTCGGCTTATTATCATAAAACATGATGAAACCTTCCTAAGTGCCTATGCGCACAACAGAAAGGTCTTCGTCAAAGAGGGGGACAATGTCCCTAGGGGGTACAAAATAGCAGAGATGGGGAGTAGTGGGGTGGATCGAGTTAAACTGCATTTCGAGATTCGTCGCCGGGGTGCGCCCGTAGACCCGCTTGGCTACTTGCCTAAAAGGTAATGGACCATGGCTGAAACCGGCACTGAGTTAGACATTGTAGACGACCCTGAAGCCGCCGATGTAACAGGTGACGCAGAAGCCTCCGACGATGATGCGGAGGAAGGGAAGGACGTCAAGGACTCGAAGGATGCTAAGGACGCCAAGCCGCAGTCTCGTCAGGTATCACATTCTGATGCCACCCAAATATATCTTAAGGAAATCGGCTTCTCTGCGCTGCTGAGTGCGGAGGAGGAGGTCCATTTCGGCCGGTTGGCCCGGCGTGGCAAAGAGGCCGCGCGGCGACGTATGATCGAGAGTAATCTGCGGCTGGTCGTAAAGATTGCGCGTCGTTATATCAATCGTGGATTGGCATTCTTAGATCTAATTGAGGAAGGCAATCTCGGCCTAATCCGTGCCGTAGAGAAATTTGACCCGGAGCGAGGATTCCGTTTCTCCACGTATGCAACATGGTGGATACGACAAACTATCGAACGCGCGATTATGAATCAGACGCGCACCATTCGCCTTCCTGTTCACGTCCTCAAAGAGATCAACGTTTATCATCGCGCCGCAAAGGTGCTGGCACAAACCTTGGATCATCAGCCCACGGCGGAGGAAATAGCGGAGAAGCTTGATGTGCCGATCGACGATGTCAAGAAAATGCTTGGCTTTGAAGATCGTATTACATCTGTGGACGCGCCGCTTGATTCCGATCCTGACAGGACACTGCTCGACGCTATCCCCGATGAGAAGGCCGCCGACCCGGCAGACATTCTGCAAAATCAAAACTTGGTCAGTTACATCGACAACTGGCTTGGCCTGCTAAGCGAAAAACAACGCGAAGTTGTAGAACGGCGTTTTGGCCTCAATGGTCGGGACGTTTCTACCCTCGAGCAGGTGGGGTTGGACGTAGGGGTCACGCGGGAGCGGGTACGCCAGATCCAGGTCGAAGCACTGCAACGTTTGCGCACATTGCTGGAAAGCAATGGTTACTCTCCGGAAGCCCTATTTTAGAAAATTCTGAGCCGTCTCCACCAAGATTCGCCGGTTGCTGCAGGTGCCGGGCGGCGCGACTGAAAAAAGACATCATCCGTTTTGGGGGATGATTAAGGCGGCCGCCACCATCCGATCTTCGCCTACGAGTACGTTGAATGTGCGGCAAGCTGCAGCGGTGTCCATCACTTCAACACCAATACCATTTTTTGTTAGGGACTGTGTCACCTGGGGATGGGGAAAGCATAAACGCTGGCCGGTGCCGAGTATTACTACTTCCGGCGAAAGCGCCGCGATTGCCGCGAAATGATCCGCGGTCACATCTTCTATGTGGCGTGGGGGCCAGTCGGGTATGATTTTGTCAGGGGTCACGATAAGGCTTGTATAGAGTGTTTGATCGTTTATCACCACCGTGCTCGAACTATGTTGTCGAATCACGTTCTTATCGCCGGCGTTTGCCAAATGTAGCTTCAAGATTTCGATGTCGAGGGCGTGTAGATTGGAAGGGATTATATATCGGATTTGTCAGCTCTTTGCGGCACGAAATTCATTTACAGTAGGTCAATGGCAGAAACGGACAATTTGAGCAAGGGGTAACGATGGAGCCTGTCAAAATTGGCATTATCGGCCTTGGAACAGTTGGTTGCGGCACTGTCGAGGTGCTCGCACGCAACGCCGATGAGATTGCCCGCCGTGCAGGTCGGGGCATCCATACCAAGATCGTCGCTGTGCGCGATCTGGGCAAGCCGCGTGGTTGTGATGTCGCAAAACTCGAACTGACAAGCGATCCGTTCGCGGTGGTGGATCATCCGGACATCCAGATTGTGGTGGAGTTGATGGGTGGCAATGATCTTGCAAGGGAGCTGGTCCTCAAATCTATTTCCAATGGCAAGCATGTTGTTACCGCCAATAAATCGCTAATCGCCGAACACGGCAATCAAATCTTTGCTGAAGCTCAGGCGCAGGGTGTAACCGTCGCCTTCGAGGCCGCTGTTGGTGGTGGCATTTCTATCATAAAGGTAATCCGAGAGGGACTCGCCGGCAATCGCATAGAGTGGCTCGCTGGCATTGTCAACGGCACGGCCAACTATGTGCTTACGGGTATGCGCGACCAAGGGCGGGACTTTCAAACCATGTTGCGGGAGGCACAACGACTAGGCTATGCCGAGGCCGATCCCGCATTCGACATTGACGGTGTTGATGCCGCGCACAAGCTCACCATCCTGGCCGCCATTGCTTTTGGCATTCCGCTTCAATTCGACAAGGTCTATACGGAAGGTATTAGCGAGCTCACCCGAGAGGACATTCTCTACGCTGACGAACTAGGTTACCGTGTTAAGCATCTGGCGCTAGCCATTCGTACCTCGGATGGAATTGAGCTGCGGGTGCATCCGTGCTTGGTACCGAATACGCGGCTTATCGCTAATGTCGAGGGCGTGATGAATGCGCTGGTTGTCAAGGGCGATGCGGTTGGCGAGACCCTGCACTACGGTGCCGGCGCTGGCGCTGAGCCTACGGCGTCAGCAGTGGTTGCGGATTTGGTGGATGTGGTGAGAGTGTTGACCAGCGATCCCAATAACCGGGTACCGCACTTGGCCTTTCAACCCGGGGCGCTAGCCGATCTTCCAATCTTGCCCATGGCAGACGTGAAGACCGCATATTATTTGCGTATGAACGCGCTAAATCGAGCCGGTGTGCTCGCCGAGATCACCAGGATACTCGGTGATCTTGAGATAAGTATCGAGGCAGTACTGCAAAAACGTAGCCGCGAGGGAGAGAGTACAGTGCCAGTGATTATGCTCACGCAGCCCACACTCGAGCGGTATATGGACCAGGCGTTGCAGCAGATCGAATCACTACCGGCGATTGCGGGCAAAGTGATGCGCATTCGTGTGGAGGGGCTGCAATGAGTGCCCCCTCATTTGACTCCGTTTCGGCAAAGTCCGAGCGTTATGCTGGGGTCTTCGAGAGATATCGCAATAGATTACCTGTGTGTGTCGACGCTTCCATTGTTAGCTTGAACGAAGGCAATACGCCGCTGATTCGGCTCAAAAACGTGACTCGAAACTTGGACGTAGATATAGACGTAGATATAGAAGTCTATGCTAAGTATGAGGGGCTTAACCCCACGGGCTCATTCAAGGATAGGGGCATGACCGTGGCGGTTAGCATGGCGGTGGACCAAGGTAGTCGGGCAATTATTTGCGCCTCTACCGGCAATACGTCCGCCGCGGCGGCGGCCTATGCCGCGCGTGCGGGACTAGCAGCATATGTTTTGATCCCAGAGGGGAATATTGCGCTCGGAAAACTGGCCCAGGCGATGATGCATGGTGCCAAGGTAATCCAAATAGAGGGCAATTTCGATGCGGGTATGGAACTGGTGAAAGCGGTAGCGGAACAGACACCCGTGACAATAGTCAACTCGATCAATCCTTATCGTTTGCAGGGGCAAAAAACTGCCGCATTCGAGATCGTCGATGAGCTTGGTAATGCACCCGATCTGCATTACTTACCTGTTGGCAATGCCGGCAATATTTCCGCTTATTGGATGGGGTATTGCGAGTATCAGGAGGATGGGGTCATGGACACAACACCTCGAATGGTGGGCTATCAGGCGTCGGGTGCAGCGCCATTTGTCCTCGGTGAAATGATCGATGATCCCGAAACGGTGGCCACAGCGATTCGCATAGGGAGACCGCAGTCATGGCAGTCCGCCTGGGGCGCGAAAGATGCCTCCGGTGGCTGGTTTGATAAATGCAGCGATGACCAGATTCTGGCAGCACAAAAGGTGCTCGCCGAGCAAGAGGGGATATTCTGCGAACCCGCCTCGGCTGTCTCGGTGGCCGGTCTGCTGCAGGACATTGGGTCAGGCAAGATATCTTCAGGTAGCCAGATAGT
>JAOTYS010000364.1 GCA_029861795.1 Gammaproteobacteria bacterium
CGCCTTGCCGAGCAGCATCGACCGAAGCTCATTATCGCCGGTGGCTCGGCCTATCCTAGAGCGATCGATTTTGAGCGGTTTCGGGCTATTGCGGATAAGGTCGGTGCATTCTTTTTGGTAGACATGGCCCATTTTGCTGCGTTGGTGGTCGCTGGCGTGCATCCCCACCCCTTTCCTTACGCACACGTGGTGACGACCACCACTACGAAGACGTTACGCGGCGCACGGGGTGCCTTAATTCTGACTAACAATGCGGATCTTGCCAAAAAAATTGACTCGGCTTTGTTCCCAGGTCTTCAGGGTAGTGTGCACCTACACATCGTTACCGCGAAAGCAGTCTGTCTTGGTGAGGCCTTGCGGCCTGAGTTCAGGGTTTATGCTAAGCGAGTCCTCGACAACGCGCGCACTCTCGCATCCAGCTTAATGGAACACGGTTTGAACATTGCAACCGACGGTACAGACACTCCCCTTGTGTTGGTAGATGTAGGCACAAAGGGTGTAACCGGTGAGGTCGCTGAACAGGGATTGGAGGCCGCAGGTATTACCTGCAATAAGAATCCATTCCCGTTCGATGTCAAAAATCCGCGAAAGTGGTCCGGGATTCGGCTAGGGGTCTCTGCCTGTACCACCCGTGGTTTCGGCACCGAACAATTCAAATACGTGGGACAGCTTATCAGTCAGGTGCTAGATGACTTAGCCGCAAACCCTGAAGGCGACGATGCCGTTCTCAGCGACATTAGGGCTGAAGCGCGACAGCTATGTCAGCAATTCCCTATCTATTCCTGAGATTGGCTCTGCGCAGGTAACTTCGCCTCGATTCTGTGTAGGGTTGATACTATACTGATTATCGACAACCTAGCTCGGTGTTTTAATTGATTAAAAATGGTATGTGGGTAACTTATGAATAAATCGACGGGTGCGGTATTTTTGGTAATGCTTATCTTGGCGAGTGAACCGGCGCATGCTTATCTTGACCCTGGCTCAGGAAGCATGCTCCTGCAGATCATTCTGGGCGGCATAGCCGGGCTAGTGGTAGCCGGAAAGCTATTCTGGCATCAGATTCTGACATTCCTTCGAATCAGAAAGCCGGTGCCTGAGGAGGAACAGCAACACGCTGGAGTAGACGACGCATAGATTCAATGAGCGAGGCTAGTGTCGAGCCCGGCTCTTTTCGTGATCGCCAGGGACGTGTCTTTTATGAGAATGGAAGGGTATATCGGGCACTAAGCGAGACGGCCATGGACAATTGGCGGGTCCTGGCGCAGACCCGCTTCTTTCAAGAGTACGTCAAGCAAGGCTCAATCATCCCTACGCGCCATCTGGAAGCACAGACTACGGGTCTCGCCGCTAAGCTGGCAGACGAGTGGGCGGGAATCCTGGAACACCAGGCCATACCTTTTATCTCTTATCCGTACGAATGGTCATTTGGGATGCTCAAGGATGCGGCGCTGCTGCAACTAGAGCTGATGCAGGCGGCGTTGCAAGAGGCGATGACGATGAAGGACGCATCTTCATTCAATGTTCAATGGCAAGGCACGTCACCGGTTTTTATAGACTTACCGTCGTTTGAACCCTGCTCTCCGGGTGAACCGTGGGCAGGGTACCGTCAGTTCTGTGAGCTCTGTCTTTATCCTCTGCAACTCCAGGCTTATAAAGGCGTGAGTTTCCAACAATTCTTGCGCGGAAATATTGATGGAATACCCGTACAAACAATGGCGCACTTGATGACCGGGCTTGATCGGTTGAAACCGGGGGTGCTTACTCATGTCGTGTTGCAAGCCAAAATGCAAAACAGATTTGCGAACACGGATCGGCGTGTCCGAAAAGATCTTCAACGTGCGGGCTTTAGTACCGAGTTGGTGAAAAACAATGTCAAGCGTCTACAGCGCCTTGTGGAGGGACTGCATTGGAGACAGGTGAGCTCCGAGTGGTCGGAGTATAGCGAGCGTCACAACTATTCTCAGGGAGCATTTGCCCAGAAGACGAACTTCGTAGAGCGCAACGTCGCGAGTCGCCAATGGGGATTAGTTTGGGACATTGGTTGCAACACCGGACAGTTTTCCTTGCTGGCGGCTCGCCATGCGGATTACGTGCTTGCGATGGATGCAGATCACCTGGCGGTCGAGCGTCTGTATCAACAACTGCGAGAGAAGAATAACAGAACAGTCTTGCCGCTCGTTATGAATCTTGCAGACCCTTCCGCCGCTCTGGGCTGGCGAGCGATAGAACGCAAAACCATTACCGAACGTGGGCTACCGGATTTGGTGCTGAGTCTGGCACTTATTCATCACATGGTGATTGGTGCCAACATACCAATGCGAGAATTCATCGATTGGCTTGGGGATTTAGGGGGGTCGCTTATCATCGAATTCGTGACCAAGCGCGATCCAATGGTCGAAATACTGTTGCGAAACAAAGAAGATATCTATGATGACTACGATCTCGGTTTCTTTGAGCAGTGTTTGGGGAATCGCTTTCGAATCAAGGATCGAGAAGTCGTGGAAGGTGAGACACGGGTGCTTTTCTTCGCGCAACCCAAATAGTTAGTGTGGGGCTAACTCATTCTTGAGTGATTTCTCGACCGATTAGCATGCGTTGCACATCGCTTGTTCCTTCATAGATTTTGCACACACGGACATCGCGATATATCCGCTCGACCGGATAATCACTGACATAGCCATAGCCACCGTGTATCTGAATGGCGTCAGAGCACACTCTTTCCGCGGCCTCGCTGGCGAATAGCTTCGCCATGGACGCTTGTTTAATGCATCGTGTGCCGTCGTCGCGTAGCGCCGCGGCGTGCAAATACATGAGTCGCGCTGCCTCGATCTGTGTCGCCATGTCAGCGAGGCGAAATGCAACAGCTTGATGTTCGGCAATAGGCTTACCAAAACTCTCACGTTGTTTAGCGTAGTCCAGGGCGGCTTCATATGCACAACGTGCCATGCCTACCGCTTGCGCGGCAATGCCGATGCGCCCACCTTCTAAATTGCTCAGCGCGATTTTGTAGCCTTCGCCCTCGTCTCCCAGGCGTAGATCACCCTCGAGGTACATATCTTCGAACACGATTGTCGCTGTGTCCGAAGCCTTTTGGCCGAGTTTCCGCTCTATGCTTGTGACGTTGTACCCAGGTGTATCGGTGGGTACTATGAACGCCGATATTCCTTTTTTGCCAGCCTCGGGGTGAGTGACGGCGAATACGATGGCGATATCTGCACTCGATCCGGATGTGATGAATTGTTTAGTGCCGTTTAACACATAGCCGTTGCCCTTGGTAAGGGCTCGAGTCCGTATAGCTGCAGCATCGGAGCCGGCATGCGGTTCGGTCAAACAAAACGCACCGAGCAACTCGCCCCGCGTCATGGGCTTGAGGTATCGTTCCTTTTGTTCCCGGGTACCGAACTTGACTATGGGGATGCTGGCCACGGACCCGTGAACTGCGAGGATGGTGGAGCAAGACGCATCGCCCGCGGCGATCTCTTCCATCACCAATGCATAGGACACATTATCCGCGTCCCCTCCGCCCCATTTCTCCGGGACTAGCATACCAAGTAGACCCAGTTCGGCCATTGCATCAACTGCTTCTTTGGGAAATTCTGCGGACCGATCCCGTTCTGCCGCGCCGGGTTTTAGCTGTTCGTGTGAGAACTGTCGCGCCATATCACGAATCATCTGTTGTTCTTCAGACAGTTTCATGGTGACTTGATCAGTCCTGGTAAGTTATCGAGTATGGCCTGATGCTATCGACGCTCGGCGGTTGTGTCAGGAGACACGCTCAATCGCCACCGCAGTGGCCTCGCCCCCGCCGATACACAGCGAGGCGACACCCGTTTTCAAGTCATACTTTTCCAATGCATTCATTAGGGTGGTGATAATTCGTGCTCCCGATGCGCCAATAGGATGACCCAGCGCACATGCCCCCCCGTGAACATTCACCCTATCGTGAGCAAGATCGAGTTCTCGCATCGTCGCCATAGTCACCACAGCAAACGCTTCGTTGATTTCATAGAGATCGACTTTATCGGGCGACCACCGGAGTTTCTCCAACAGTTTGCGCAGAGCGAATATCGGGGCGGTGGTAAACCAGGCTGGCTCGTGTGCATAGCTGGCGTGTCCAAGAATTCTCGCGCGAGGCTGCAGTCCGCGCGCCTCAGCATTGGATTCTCGCATCAGAACCAACGCTGCAGCGCCGTCCGAGATCGAGCTTGAGTTGGCAGCCGTTACTGTTCCCCCTTCACGGAAAGCCGGGCGTAGTTTCGGTATTTTATTGATGTCGGATTTGTGGGGCTGTTCGTCCTGGGAGACCGAATTCTCACCTTTGCGTGTCTTTACCGCCACGGGTACGATTTCCTTTTCAAACGTTCCGTCTTCGATGGCTCGTTTGGCGCGAGTTAGAGATTCGATCGCAAATCTGTCCTGATCCTCGCGAGTAAAGCCATAGCGTTCCGCACAGTCCTCAGCAAAAGTCCCCATTAGACGACCTTTGTCGTACGCATCTTCCAAGCCATCTAGAAACATGTGATCTTTGACTTCACCGTGACCCATGCGCAAGCCCCCTCGGGCCTTTGGCATGAGATAAGGGGCGTTGCTCATGCTCTCCATGCCACCCGCCACGATGACGTCACAGCTTCCGGCGAGTATTAGATCGTGCGCCAGCATGGCGGCCTTCATGCCGGAGCCGCACATCTTATTGACGGTAGTACATCCTACTTTCAGTGGAATGCCCGCCCCGAGTGAGGCCTGTCGTGCTGGGGCTTGTCCTTGGCCCGCTGGCAGCACACACCCCATGATGACTTCGTCCACGTCTTCAGGGGATAGTTTGGAGCGTTCAACAGCGGCTTCAATGGAGGCGGCACCGAGTTGCGGGGCCTGCAGTTCGGTGAAGACACCTTGGAAACCGCCCATGGGTGTTCTCGCGGCGTCAGTGATCACTATCGGGTCAGAA
>JAOTYS010000365.1 GCA_029861795.1 Gammaproteobacteria bacterium
GAACGCCAATCACCGAGAGTCATTGTACGCTGACCAGATTACGGCAGCGAATAGATGAGTTTGTCAAGTTGGTTGGGCCGGATCATCAGGGTTAAGCCGAAACTTGACGGATGCAGCAGTTCTTACATTGTCAGGCTCGAAGGTCGTTTACCGAGCCAATTCCGGTCTTTTAGCGACATCGTTTAAGGGCGTATGAGCGTTTGTTACGCTCACCACAAACATTGCATCAAGCACACCAGGAGGCTATGTCATGAGTACGGGCGTAGTGGTGGTTACCGGTGGCAGTCGCGGTATCGGTGCAGAAATTTGTAGACTCGCCGCAAAACGGGGTTGGGCCGTTTGCGTTAATTACGCTAACGCCATCGAAGAAGCCGCCAAAGTAGTTTCGGATATCGAGAGCGAAGGTGGTCGCGCTATTGCTGGTGCAAGCTGATGTGTCGAATCAGGACAGTGTCGAACGAATGTTCGAGACGGCAGACCAGGAGTTGGGTTAGGTAACGGGACTCGTCAACAACACGGGAATCATGGGTAGCCGCGGTCGTGTCTGAAGACTTGGATGTCAACCTGACCTTGAGAATGTTTGAAGTGAATATACTTGGCCCGCTTATTTGCAGTAAGGCGGCGATCAATCGCCAACATGAGAATTGGTGATCTTTGGGACCGATCTACTCCACATTGCTGCCGGTTGCTCGCCACCGATCAGTCCCAGCGATATGATCTACTAGTCAAGTCCCGTAATCCGAGTAACAGGCAATTGCAGTGCCAGATACGCCGTCCCGAAAGTTAGCCGTCATCATGCACGCCGATATCGTCGGCTCGACCGCGCTCGTCCAGCTCAATGAGTCGCTTGCTCATCAACGTATTCAGGACACCTTCCGACGTTTCTCTGAGACCATTGCTGCCCATAGCGAAACCGCGCATGAGATTCGAGGCGATGCACTTTTAGCTGAATTCTCTAGGGCGTCGGACGCCGTCAGCGCATCAACTGCGTTTCAGATCGCCAATACCACCCACAATGAAGAGCTACCCGACGAAGTTCGTCCGGTAGTTCGTATTGGCATTGCTATGGGTGAGGTGGTGATTGCCGATAATACGATCACCGGCGAGGGGGTGGTGCTGGCTCAGCGACTAGAGCAATTGGCTGAACCAGGCGGTGTGTGCATCCAGGGAGCGGCCTATGAGACAGTACCTAAGCGTTTGGCGTTTGCTTACGAGAACCTGGGTGAACGTGAGCTGAAGGGGTTCGATGAGCCGGTCCGGGTTTACGTGGTAAAGCAACAATCCCAGGTCAGGGCTCCGGGCCAGCGGAAAGCTGAGGCATCGGACTTGGCCGACAAACCTTCTATTGCAATCCTACCCTTCACAAATATGAGCGGCGATCCCGAGCAGGAATACTTTGCCGACGGCATTACCGAGGACATCATTACGGAACTCTCGAAGCTTTCCGGGCTAATGGTGATCTCGCGCAACTCTACCTTTACATATAAAGGTAAGGCGGCCAAAGCCCAGGATGTCTGTCGCGACCTCGGCGTGCGCTACATGATGGAAGGGAGCGTGCGCAAAGTCGGGCAACAGGTGAGGATTACCGCACAACTTATCGATGGGATCTCGGGCGGGCATCTTTGGGCAGAGCGCTATGACCGGGGACTGGCTGATATTTTTGCTGTACAGGATGATGTCACGGAAAAAATTGTGTGCGCCCTTGAAGTTAACCTCGTTACAGACGCCCAAGACCGGCCCGCTCGAATGGAAACCGACAATCCCGAAGCCTACGATTGTGTTCTGCGCGGCCGCGAGCAGTTTCACTTGTTTTCGAAGGACGGCAACCTCAATGCAGGTCGCCTTTACGAGCAGGCGATCGAGCTCGACCCGAATTATGCGGCGGCCTATGCGGGACTGGCCATGACCTGTCTGCATGAATGGTTTCAGGGATCGCCAGACGCGCTGGAAAGGGCTTACGACCTGGCACTTAAAGCCAATGACCTGAACCCATCATTGCCCCTCGTATGCGAAGCGCTGGGCAATGTTCAACTTTTCAGGAAGCAATACGATGAGGCCGTTGCAGCCGCTCGACGATGGATTAAGATCGAACCTGGCAATGCCGACGTCTACGCTAACCTCGCGGGCGCACTGATTGTCTGTGGTGAGCCCGAGCAAGTGATTCCGCTGATCGAAAAGGCAATTCGCCTGAATCCATTCTATCCCTTCTACTATGTTTTTTATAAAGGCCTGGCTTATTTGGATATGGAGCGTTATGAGGACGCTCTTGTTGCCATTAAACGGAGCATCGCTCACAATCCCGAGGCGTTGCACCCGCATATACATCTCGCTGCCTGTTTAGGTCTCCTGGGCATGAAAGCACCTGCGCGAGAAGCGCTGGCCGAAGTGCGCAGGATTCTTCCGGAATTTTCAACGACCTGGGTGCAGACCTTTTTGCCCCGCAAGCGTGCTGCCGACTTGGATCGGCTGGTTGAGGGCCTGCGTAAAGCCGGCCTATCCGGTAGGGTCGAGGACCGGCGCGGTAACCCGTAAGGCGAACTCTTGTCTGTATCCGGAATTTCCTCCTTCGTGCCCGGGTAGAGTTCACCGTGATCCCGTTTCCAGCCCCCGCCGCATCGAACGCAGCCCGAAGCCCGGGCGTTTCCGGGCACGCATCAGGTGGCGATTGACCCGCGCGGCCACTTTCGCCAGCAGTAGATCGTGCCGCACGCCATCGAAATAGGCCTTCAGATCAACGTCAATTACCTGTGTCTTACCCACCACGATCGCATCGGCGACGCGAATCACCGCTTGATGCGCTGACCGCTTCGGACGATAACCAAACGACCCCGGTTGGAAATCCGCCTCGAATATCGGTTCCACTATCAGCTTCAGCGCACCCTGTACCACGCGATCCCGAATGCAGGGAATCGAAAGCTGGCGCACCTGAGTGCTCCCGTCCTTCGGTATCTCCTTATTCCGTGCCCGCGGCGGTACATAAGTACGCTTGATCAGTTCGTCCCGTATCTGCTCCAGGAAACCCTCCACGCCCTGCTCCTCGATGGCCTCGAAGGTGACTCCATCACTGCCCGGAGCCCCGTCATTTTCTTTGGCCATCGCGTAGGCAGCTCGTAGCGTCTCCTGCTTGCAGACATGAACGTACAAACCTCAAAAACGCCAGCGCGGTTCAGCCTTCGCCTTGGCGTATAGCTTCCTCATCAGTTCCTGCAAACCTATGGGCGTCTTTATCATCTCGCCCTTGCCTCCCATATTGTCAGAAGCGTTACAAACAGCAGGGCCCCTTCACTCCACAGGCGTTACCCCGCTTCATCACTACTTTGGACCCATCCGACGCCCTCGGCGACTCAGACTTGGATCCGTTGTGCGAGAGGGCACGTCTGGAGGTTGTCCGCAGCCGGCTATCCTATGACTTCGGCGACCTCTTCATCCGTAAGCACGGGCGTGATGTCAAATGAGAGTAGGTCAGTCCAGCTCTGCATCCATTTACCAATGGCTACTGCGTCCGAAGATTCGGCAATCAGAAACCCAACATGACCAGCTGCACTATGCCATCGGCCATGCATTGTTACCCCTTCTGGTGGAGGAGCGCCTGTTTCTCTAAAACGTTTTTGTGCACTGTCGCGTTCGTGCGGAGAGAAATCATAAGTAATGTGGAATAGCATGTCTTGCCTCCTACGCTTTTAGAAAACAAACCCCGCCGAAGCGGGGTCCGTTGTGAAACTGCATTCCCATTTTCGCTAGCTTAGGTGGAGCACCACTTGGCCCTCAGAGATCGAGGGCGGATTGGCCCCCAAATCCGATGCATTGGTCTGTATCCAATCCCGTGCAACCTGGATGCTTTCATCTGTGCCTGCTTTATCATTACACACCGTCACAGTTACACCACCGTCATCGGTGCGAATGAGTGAGTACGATACAAAGCCGCTAACAGGACGGATAATGCTTTCGACCTCTGCTTTGCGCTCTTCCAGTAAGTCGAAAAGCTCTTTCGCTCCTGAACCCGAATAGTTTCTTACCACTGCATACATAACCTCTACCTCCTGTTTGTTCTCTTCGTAAATTGAAACTGCCACAAAGACGGTCCCATGCCATCATAAGACGAAATCGATCCAATAAGAAAGCTAGGAAACTGTGAAAACATCCAGCCATCCTTGAGTACGCGGCGCTGTTATGTAAGACCGATGTGGTTCGGAAGCGCTCTCGAGCGTTATTATTCATACTGACGCAACACATTCATAGGAGAAAAATCGTGCGAACCCAAATTTTGCCCTGCTTGTTGCTGATGATTTGCCTTTCGGGCCCCACGTCGGCCGATCTGTTCCTAGTAACCACGAGCGAGGGCCCGGGTTTCGCCGCACCGGAAGAGGTGGCCGAGGTGCTTGAGAAAGGGATCTTACCCACTTTTGACATGCTCATGGAACTGAAGGCGAAAAAGAAGATCGTTGCCGGCGGCCTGCCAGCCGGCTCGCGTACGCTCTATCTTATCGTCGAGGCGGGCACCCACGACGAGCTAGCCCGAATGCTACGCGACCTGCCTGCATGGGGCATGTTTTCATGGAAGGTGACACCCTTGCAAAGCTTGGAGGGGAGAGCAGAGATGGAGAGAGAATCCTCAAGTCTCTGAAGTCTATGAACTGACACAAGGGGTTTGAGTACCGGCTAACGCATTCTCATTTCTAGGATAGTTTCTGACTAAAGGATGGCTTCACGCCCTGAGTCGTTCAGTCAAGCAGATTGGTGTGGAACCAAGCTAGAGCTTCGGCGTTGCAGCGCCTGTAGATACAGGGTTTCGTTGTAAGGGGTTCGTGATTGCCAGCATCGGTACAAGATGCGTATCCACTTGAAAGCGAACGCTCGCACGGCGACGTGGTGGCTAGCGCCTTTGTTGCGCTGCTGTTGATAGTAGGCGCCGGCCCAGAAGGAGCGGTAGATCGTTTTT
>JAOTYS010000366.1 GCA_029861795.1 Gammaproteobacteria bacterium
GTGATCTCGTATCGCATCGTTCAAAAGTTTTGCAAAGAGAAACTCTTCGCTCGCGTGAGCAAGTCGAATCGCCTTGCTCGCCCAGTCTGCCGGGACCTCGATAACATTGGCACCGGCCCCGCGCAACGTATCGAGGGCTGAAAGCGTTTCACGACGGACATCGCCAACCACTTCGTAATGACCCAGGTCCATGGAGAAGGCCAATTTAAGCCCTGTTATGTCTTTTAATTCGTCGGGGATCTTGATTTTTTGCCTGAGTGAATTGTGATCTAACGGATGTGGTCCGGACATGATGTTTTGCATCAATACTGCGTCGGCAACAGTGCGTGTCATCGGCCCTACATGAACGTATGGATCGAACGATGAGTTTGCGCCGAGGGGGTTGCGCCCATAAGGCGCCTTGTATCCAACCACACCACATTGACTAGCCGGCTGACGAATTGAGCCGGTGCTGTCGGTGCCGGTTGCCAAGGTGGTCGCACCCGCCGCTAATGCTGCGGCCGAACCGCCGGACGAACCACCAGGCGTGATATCCAAGCGCCAGGGGTTTCTGGTAACGCCCCACATTCGCGAGTGACAAGCAAACAACCAACAGAATTCCGGGCATGTCGTTCGTACGAAGAAGTTTGCTCCCGCGCGTAATAATCGCTCCACTGATGGGTCGCTCTTATCGTCAATACAGTCCTTGTTTATGAAGGAACCATTCGTCGCCCTGGTTCCACGGACGGGCGAGCTGTCTTTGATGGCTAACGGAATACCTTCGAGTCGTCGTGCTCTACCGTTGGCGCGCGTGTATTTGGTCTCGGCGCGACGGGCCCGATCCATGGCTTGGTCAAAGTACCGATCGGCAAATGGATTAACTGTTGGTGCAATCGTCTCGGCACGTTGAATCACAGCTTGCGCCAGTTCGATCGGGGATAATTGGCGCGACTTGAAAAGTTTGAGCGCTTCGGTCGCCGAGAGATAACAGAGATCTAGGTTGGACATACGTTCAAGGGTTGTGCTTGACGGAAGGTTCGCGTAGCACAGGGGCAAGTCCGGGCGCTCCGTCGCCATAATAAGCCGCTATTACATTCTCTAGAGCCCACTCACCTGCAACCACCGGTGGATATCGGGGTGGATTGTCGGGGTCATGACATCCCGGTAAGCATTCGACGATAGTGTGGTAGTTGGCCCCGAAGAAATGTGCCATAGAGTACCGGTCATGCCCGGATCGGTTGATGACTCGATGAGGTGTGGATTGGTAGCGGTCGTTGGTCCAGCGCGCCATTATGTCGCCTAGATTGACTATAAAGGTGCCGGCGATGGGCGGCGCTTCGATCCACGCCCCGGCTGAGTTCTGTACCTGGAGCCCGCCCGCATCATCTTGTGACAATATCGTGAAGCACTCATAGTCGGTGTGTGGACCAATGCCCCAACTGCTTTCGTCTGATAGATTATCGTGCGCCGGATAGTGAAGCATTCGCAGGTAACCCGTGGGTTTGTCGATCTTGTCTGCAAAAAAATCGGGTGATAGACCTAGTGCCAGCGCGAACGCTTGAAATAATCTTTCTCCGAGGACCCGCATTTCCTCGTAGTACGCATATACCGCAGTCCGGAAGCCGGGTAACCCTTCTGGCCACTGATTAGGTCCATAGGCCCGAACGCCTGCGAGGTAGTCGGGGTCGTCTGGCGGTAGCTCGAGACCCACTTCGAAGGCCTCGTGAAGGTCGGGTTTCGCGGCGATATCGGCATGGGTTTCTCGAAGTGGTACATAGCCACGTACGATGACAGAAGAGCGCCGGAAATCAACTTCGCGCTTGACGCTTTCTGGCTGGGCGAAGAATTTCTGGGACTGTGTATAGGATTCCGTTATGACTGTCGCTGAAACGCCGTGGTTGGCGACATAAAAGAAGCCCGTGTCCGCGCACGCGCTATCGAGTTCGCGTGCCATCTGTGCGACCTCTGATTTGCGTTTACTCACTAGCGGGGCAAGGTCGATCACCGGGATTTGAAAAAAGGGAACCCTGTGTGCACCACGTGAAGTATCTTGGCTCCCTACAGTAGGCGTAGGCTTATTCCTCATCATCTGCCAATTGTAATCGGAAACGGTGAAGTAATCAGAGTCGATAGTTTCTGACCGAATAACTGGCCAGATCGCAGTATTCCCTAATATCATGAAGAACGAGATCCGAACCCATTATTAGACAA
Organism: Gammaproteobacteria bacterium; assembly: GCA_029861795.1. The sequence continues at coordinate 2,191 of JAOTYS010000366.1, forward strand.
AGGAGGTGCTGTGAACCGGAGCAAAGTGGTTAGTATTGAACTGATAGACGCCATTCAAGCCGCATTCAATAGTCACGACGTCGACGCAATCCTTTCGTATTTTGCCGAGGATTGTGAATGGACTATGGCGCGCGGTCCGAATACACCGGAGGGGCGCCGGCTAAAGGGCAAGAAAGCGATTGGTGATGTCTTGCGGGCCCGCTATGAAGTCATCCCGGATATGCGCTGGGTGGATATGCATCATTTCATATCGGTGGACGGGACGCGTGCGGCATCGGAATGGACCGTTAAGGGCACTCCAAAAGGCGGTCCCCCCATCAATTGGTTAGGTTGCGATTTGTGGGAATTTCGGGGCGAACAAGTGATCCGTAAAGATACCTATTGGAAGTACATCGAGTGATGGGCGACAGGTGAGTCTGTCGCATCTGCCGACCGTCATTGACTTAGGTCGTCAAACAACGCGGTTAATAGGCTCAGAATTGATCTTTATACCCGGTGGTGCGGTCGTGAGAGCGTCCTTGCGCCTTATTGTCTAATGCGTTCGGTCACCCTTCAAGGTCTGACCTTTCAAGTCGACGAGAGCGGCTTTGAAAGATTCTGGGACAAAGCCGACTCTGGTCGTTGGGAGCCGTCCACGATCAGGCTTCTACGGACTTGCATAAGACATGGAGACGTATATGTCGACGTTGGGGGCTGGATTGGTCCGACTGTGTTGTTGGCGGCTGCATTTACTGATCATGTTTACGCCTTTGAACCTGATCCTGTGGCCTTTCGAACGTTAGAAAAAAATGTCGCGCTAAATCCCGACCTGAGGGAGCATATCGCACTCAATGAGGCCGCTATTTGGACCTGCGATGGCGAGGTCGAGCTTCGCAATAGCAAGGAGTTTGGTGACAGCACCTCTAGTTTGGTCTTAGATGTCGATGCGATCACAGCGTCAACCCACGCCGTTACCCTGGAGTCCGCACGAAGTCAATTTGTCGGTGAGCGCGTTGACTTTATTAAGGTAGATATTGAAGGTGGTGAATATTCACTGATACCTGCATGGGCCACTTACCTAAGCCAGCATCGACCAACCTTGTTCGTTTCCATGCATTCCGCGTATCTTATGAAACATACGAAGGGCTGGCGGCCCTGGGTGCTGCTTAGGCTGGTTTGGAAGGGACTGAAGTTGTATTCCGCAACGTCTCACTACCGCTATCGATATGTCGTCAGTTGGCACCAGATTCAACAGGGACGGTTGTTCGACACTTTGGCGGCCATTATTCACTCGGATAAGTCCGTATTATTTACGGATCGTTCTTTAGCTGAGGCTGAGCTGGGACGGCGCGGCAGTGGGCCGGATCGCAATATGCGCTAATATTACGTTCGAGACCCATTATTAAGGTGCGTGGACAGATTCATGTGCAGAAATATCAAGACACTGTTTAACTTCGATCCGCCCGCAACCGACGACGAGATTCATGCAGCGTCGTTCCAATTCGTTCGTAAGCTAAGTGGGTTTCGCAAGCCATCAAAAGTAAACGAAGATGCATTCGAACAGGCAGTCGAGGACATCACCCAGATCGCACATCAACTGATGGATTCCTTGGTTACTTGTGCACCGCGTCGTGATCGGGAGCTCGAGGCCGACAAGGCGCGGGCTCGAATCGCTGACCGATTCGGTCGATGAGAGTTGCTATTGCTACAATGTGGCTACGCAGTACGTGCAATAGAGCGAATAGTTGCGCTTGACTTGAATGAACCCCTCACTCACCCATTTAGCACTGCATGTGCGCGACTTGGATGCGTGCATTCGCTTCTATCAATCTTATTGTCGTATGCGGATCGTTCACGATCGGATCTCCAATGATCACCGCGTTATGTGGCTCGCGGAAGAAGGCCGCGAGCATGAGTTCATTCTGGTTTTGTTGCCGGGCGGACCGGGTCGGGGGCAGGCAATGGAAGATTTTTCGCATTTAGGCTTTGCACTTGAAAGCCGCGTGGCTGTTGATGAGATTGCTGACAAGGCTCGCGAAGAAGGCACTCTTGTATGGGAACCCGTAGATGAACCCTATCCGGTAGGCTACTACTGTGGCGTTCGGGATCCGGACGGTAATTTTGTGGAGTTTAGTTATGGGCAACCGCTTGGACCAGGTGCCGAGGCAAGTGAAAGCTAGTTTCGGTTCTTAGAATCGAAGAATGACACCTGATTTCAGTCTGCCATCAGAACCGGGAGCAGCTTGATGCTCGGTGCCTTTGTCAAGACGACTCCCAAGAAAAGCTATTCCTCTCACATCTTGGTCTTGCTGCAAGGTATTTTCCTGCTACTTTGTTTCTTTCCAGTCGGTTGGTACAACGCAGGTTCACCTTGGTTTCTTTTGTTGTGTGCCTCAGGCGCGGCGCTAGGTCTCGTAGTGCTCTATTACAATAGGCCACGAAATTTCAGTGTTTATCCAGAAGTAAGAGACGGTGCGATCCTAATCACCGATGGGCCGTATCGATACATCCGGCATCCAATGTATACCGCGCTGATAACGATGATGGTGGGTATTGCGTGCTATAACGGTCACTGGATCAATTATGTTGGGGCGATTGGAATTGTCATGGTGGTAACGACTAAGGCCTTTCGAGAAGAGCGCCTCCTTGCTGAGACGTTTCCGGAATATGAACCTTATAAATCTGGAACAAAGCGGTTTGTGCCTTATTTTTTGTGAAACCGAGTCACAGTGTCTAATATTAGAAGAGCGAGATCTAAACTGAATCT
>JAOTYS010000367.1 GCA_029861795.1 Gammaproteobacteria bacterium
TGCGTCAAGGTGGCCTGCAGTTCTCCAGGTGGCAAACCCAACAGAATACTAAGCGCATTTTGTGCTTGACGCAGACCGGTCTCGAGCCGAGGAATCGATGCCTGCGTGTTGAATAGCAGCGATTTCGCCTGTTGCACATCGAGCTCGGTGGTCGCCCCGTTCCGGAAGAGTACGTCGGCGATCTCGACACTGCGTTTCTGGATCTCGACGTTCTGTTGGGCAATAGCAATTCGCTGCTCAAACGTGCGAATCAGGGTGTAAGTATTGGCAACATCGGCCTCCAGGCTGACCAACACGTCGTCATAATCGGCGATCGATGACAGGAAACTGGCATCGGCGGACTCAACGCCGCGTCGAAACTTACCCCAAAAGTCCACTTCCCAGGCCACATCCAGGCCGACATCAAAATCAGTGAAAGTGAGATCACCCACCCCGGTATTGGCCTGGCTTTCGCTGGCACTCGTATAGATGATGCCTCCACGCGCCTCTTGCTGTTGCGGATACAGATTACCCACAGCGATGCCGAGTTGCGCCCGCGCCTCGAGGATACGCACCGCCGCAATACGCAAAGTGAGATTCTGCTGGTAGGCCGTCTCGATTGACTTGTTGAGAATCGGATCGCCGAACACCGACCACCATTCGCTGTGATCAGCGATCTCTTCCTTGAGCTGCGGCGCGTCGATGTCTTGCCAATTTTCGGCGACCGGCGACTCGGGTTTCTGAAAGTCGGGACCGACGGTCGTGCAGGCGGCTGTGAACAGCGTAACTAAGAGCGTGCAAGCGAGAAGTCCATGGCTCGGGGTAGGATGCGTTGGCCCTGCAAAATGATGAGTACAGGGCACACCAGCGAACCAGTTCGATGGCATCTAGGTCTCCTTTGATCGGTTCGTCAACTTCTTATGGGCCGCGAGTTTAAGCCATAGGTGCTGTTCGGCCAACCCCCGTGAGAGTCGGAACCAATGTTACACGGTAGTCGATCAATGACCTCCAATTGTAGAGAGACGTCATTCCCGCGAACGACTCCAAGGACCTCGATAACGTAAATTATTTTTCGCACGTGCGTTAGGGCCGCGGGCAAGAAGTTTTCTCATCAATTAGAAGGGCACGTTTCGTAGAGAAATTTTTCGAATACCATGATAACCGTGCTATCATGTTAATATGCTCCGATCATTCAAGGATGAAGCCTCGGAAGCCGTTTTCGATGGTCGACGCACAAAGGGTGCCCGGAAACGGCTGCCTGAGAGCCTTTGGCGGGCGGCACGCAGGCGGCTTGAGCACCTCGATTCAGCAGAGCAACTCAACGATTTGCGAGTTCCTCCCGGCAATCAATTGGAGGCGCTCAAGGGCGAACGATATGGCCAGTACAGCATTCGGATCAACGAACAGTATCGAATCTGCTTTCGATGGTCCGAAGGCGGAGCGGAGGAAGTTGAGATTGTCGATTACCACTGAGACAGCTGCAGGAAAACCAAATGCTTAGAGTACCAAGCCATCGCGAACCCACTCATCCAGGCGAGATGCTGCTAGAGGAGTTTCTTGTACCCATGAATCTCTCCCAGCGTGACCTGGCCGATGGGATTAGAGTGCCATATCAGCGTATCAATGAATTGGTAAACGGCCGCCGTGGCATCACACCCAGCACTGCACTGCGATTGGCAAAGTTCTTTGGCAATACCCCCGGGTACTGGATGAACTTGCAGCTTCGTTGGGATCTTTATTGGGCGATGCGGAGCGAGGATTCGGACATTAAGCAAATTAAAAAGTATCGGATGGCCGGATGATTATGACATCAGTTACGGGATCGGACCTACGCAACTCGTTGGAAAAAGAAGCTTTACAATCTATTCGGCGTATGACTGGATTAATCCCGTCCCACTGCAGGCCATCACAAGCCGCATGTCCCACACGCAGGCGACGTTTCGTAGAGAGACGTCATTCCCGCGAAGCCTGTGCCCGTAAAAACAGGTACGCGAATCCGGTCAGTACAAACTCTCTGAATACCCGCGTACGCGGATGACCGTTAGTGCGCAATGGTGGTTAATCTCTGAGCATCACTCAACACACTGAACATGAGCCCGGAGGTGAACGCGCAAACCATGCACTCGGCTGGAGCACTGCGCGAACGACAAGTCGAAAGGTCCCAAAGCCAGACTGTCGTAATTCAATCGGATTCGGCGAGTTTATTTCCCGTATTCCGATGATAAGCACAATCAATTAGTGAGTACAAATTCGTAAATATGACGGTTATAACCCAGTATGCACAAAGATCGTTAGGTGTTTTCTGGACAGGTTACGAGTGTGGGGATACACTCGCTTGGCCTGTACTTTAACTGGATAAATCGACCTTCAGAAATGCAATTGGTGTTCACAAACACGGTCGAAACACATCATGGATAATCGTACCATTCTGGCAGGATTAGCGGTCGCCGGCTTGTTGGTCTTGACCGCTAATGCACAAGAAACCCCGACCGATTTAGAGCCGCTGGATTCGATCGAGCTCGATCTCGATCTCGATCCTGACTTTGACGTGACTCCAAGTGAGGATCAAGTAGTACAGGAGCTTCGTGTGCGTGGTCGGGTGCGAGGGTACCGGATCGAACCTAAGTGGGGGGCACCGTATTATCTGTACGACCTTGATGGTAACGGCAGATTCGACCGCATCAACGAAAGCGAGCTCAGTAGCCCCGGGACGGCTCAATGGGAGCTTTTTCGCAAGAAGCGAAGTATGGCCCGTTAATTTGCTTTCTGGATTAGGTCAGAGATATATGGTGTCCTAAACATCAATCTCGCCTGACTCCGAAAGCCAAGCAACACTGATGGTGAATATCCGTGACTTGAAGGCCAAGCACGATGTTTGGCGATTAAACGCAACGTGAAGCATCTCTGGCTCGCTTCGCAATCAGTAAGAAGTCACTCAAGAACTCTCAAACATTCTGCAGGACTATCCGCCAAGCAATTAGCCGGCACCTTCTGCACATCGACGATTCCGTATACCCACCCAGTTCCAAGCGACGCACTATTAGCACAGAGCGTAGTGGCGCGAGACGTTGGAGCCCACTTCGTCATCCCGTAGCATTAATCACAAATAAGGAATGAGCAGGCGAGCCAAGCCGTCGCGGAGACGTGTCGTAAATTGACGATTGCTCAAATCCGTAAGCGTGATTTCGCGAGCCCCAGCCGCCTTTTGGTCGACGATCTCCTCAAGTGATCGCGCCAAACCGGCATCGTAGCATTCAACATTGAACTCGAAATTTAAACGCAAACTGCGCGGATCCCAGTTTGCCGAACCTATCAAGCTCCAAATACTATCCACGGTCATCACCTTGGTATGATCAAACGGTGGTTCGGTGTGAAAGATGCGACAGCCCTTTTCCAACAGTTGCCATAGCTGAGCGGTCACGGCCCAATCGACAAGGCTTATGTTGCCTTTCGAAGGTAAATATATTTTTACGTCGACACCCCGCATGGCAGTCACGTTGAGCGAGCGGATCAGTGAAGCATCAGGCAAGAAATAAGGCGTCACGATGCGCACTCGTTCTCGCGCACAAGAAAGCGCACCAAGAATTATATCTGCCATGTTTTCGAAATCTTCGTCGGGCCCATGAGGGATACTGCGTGCCGTGACTTCGCCTGCGCGTTTGATTGGAGGAAACCACAGGTCACCGGTCAATGACTCGCCGCTGACGAAAGCCCAATCGATGGCAAATGCTTCCTGCAGTTGCTCGACCACCGGTCCTTCGAGTCGAAAATGCAAACACTGCACGGGAAAACGCGGGGTTAGGGATAGCCAATGCCCTTCACGAATATTTGTGCCACCAGTAAATCCGATATTCCCGTCGACCACCAGAATCTTGCGGTGATTTCGCAAGTTGGCATATCTAGGCAGCCGTGGTACACGGGTCGGCAAAAAGCTGCGAGCATTCAGTCCGGCACCACGCAGACGCTTCAACATGTTGGGTCGGCTGTATCGTGACCCCACATCGTCAATCAGAATACGGACCGCCACACCACGGTCTCTCGCATGCGATAAGGCCTCAAAGAATGCATCGCCAGCACGATCGCTGTCGAAGATGTAGCTCGCCAACGCGATGGAACTGCGGGCATTGTCTATGGCCTCAATCATCGCGGGATATGCCTCGTCGCCGTTCACCAGCGCATCCACACGGTTACCCGGGATCACGGGTCGCCCAGTTAAGTGACGGCCGAGCTGAGCGAATCCCAACAGACTTGGGTGAGACCCAATGATTCGGTCACGGCGTTCGACATCCTCGGCCGTGATCTGTCGATCGGGCTTGAACTGCAACGCTTGTCGGACTTTCAACGAAACGGCCTTCCGCTGTATTCGATTGATCCCGAAGCAAAAGTACGCAAAGGCCCCCAACATGGGTGCGAGCCAGGCTAGCCCCACCCAACTGATCACCGCTCGGCTGTCACGCTTGTATAAGACTGCGTGGACAGTTACCCAGACGGCCAAGAGCACACCCACAACGGCCACCAGCCACGGCCATATTTGTGCGAGCATACTCAGAACCATCTCGGTTGTTTGCTGACTCAATGAATCACCTTAATAGCAGAGATAATTTATTCTGACTTCACCTTGGCGGGCGTAGAGTTCTATTTGAGGATAAGCAAACAAACTGGCGGACTCACTCTTATTGGCTTTCTCAAGAGTTATATCGACACTCGGACCGTATTGCGATGCATAGCGGACGGAACGGTTAAACGATTTGCTGCGAGTTGATCATGAGATCTACTGAACTGCAAGTCCTGCTTTGTTATAAGCGAGGAGCACAACGACGAAGCAATCTGTGCTCAGTTACGGGTATCCAGCTCACGGCACATACCGGCGGCAGGGACGAGTTGGTTGTACAACCGGGGACATGGTTTACATTGTAAACCGGAGACATGGTTTACACATGTGATCGATTAGGC
>JAOTYS010000368.1 GCA_029861795.1 Gammaproteobacteria bacterium
CGTCGGGAAATCCTGAATGCCGAGTGGTTCGCGACAACGAAACAGGCACAGATCGTCATCAATCACTGGCTCAGGCAGTACAATCACACGCGTCCCCATCAGGCCCTCAACGTGCGCCCGCCAGTGCCAGAAACTCTAATCAGGAATGGCCCAGAACTTGGGGGCTAGACATTGGATCGCTGCATTTTTTTGGCCAGCGGAGCAAACCGACGTAAGGGAAAGGGCTGCTCTTGGAGTGATTAGCAAGAGAGAGGCGGGCGTGGAAGCTCTCTGACTATTTGACGTCGCACACTATCATCGGAGTCAAACAGCCCAGCTCCTAAGAGAAATAACACTACGAAAGATTATCTATCTTGTGTATTGGCCTCAAGAAACTATGGTGCGCTAATCCCAATTGTATACCTTGCCGCAACAATGTCTAATTTGCGCCAATTTCCGCACGCAAATCCGTGCCAACAAGCGTACGACAATAACTGTTGGCTGTATTTTCTTGCATGAGCACGTACACGAAAAGTGAACTGAACCGGATAACGCCACGTCCTAGTAGGGCGGCGTTGGCCACCGCTGCTGTTTTCTGCCTTGTGGTCGTTGTAGGATACGCTGGTTATGCATCCATTTACGGCTTGCTTACCGGCGAATCGCAATTTCGCGTAAATATTCAGGCAATCAATATATTGGCCATTAGTCTTATGATGGGAGTCTTGATTGTTGCCCTTCACCGTCGCGACCAGATTCTTGAAATAGCGGTAAAATTCGAAAACCTTCGACAAAACTCCGCCAACGCCAATCAGTGGATCATTCAGTCTTCCGCAATCATTGCCGTTACCGATACCGACGGCTTCATACTATATGTGAATAGGGTTTTTGAGGAAGCCTTTGACTACACTCAAGACGAGGTTGTCGGGGAGAATGCCTGCATTCTCTACGAAGACGGTAAACACGATTATCAGTTTGCAGAAGTGAGCAAAACAACTAGGCTTGGCGATACATGGTCAGGCGAACAAAGTCTACGTAAGAAGGATGGTTCTCTGATTCTTGTACAAGGAACGATTTTGCCAATCTTTGATCACGAAGGCCGTCACACTAAGACCGTCGCCATACGTACCGATGTGACCAGCGAGCGGACAGCCGAGGCGGGCGACAACATGACGTCACTCCTCCGAAAACTGCAAGATGAGGTGTTCATTTTTCGAGCCGACAATCTCCAGCCGAAATTCCTAAACGACCTGGCACTGCATAGATGCGGACTGAAGTCTCTCGATGGAGTGAATCAACCAATTCACGAGATAATCAGCGGGTTAGATGAGGAATTGATCGTTGCTCACACTCAGCCACTAATTTCGGGCGATCAACAAGTCGCACTCGTTTCTCTGACAAGCGATGACGGCAAAGAGTACGAGATGAGTACTAGACTACATCGTGGCATGGATGAAATACCCGTATATGTTTCTATACTTCGAGATATAACAGAAAGGCGGCTAGTCGACGAAGCGCGTTTGGCATCGGTTTCGATTGTAAGCCATGAACTCAGAACACCTTTAACTTCGATCAAAGGATCGCTTCGCCTTCTCATGTCAGGTGTTGTGGGAGAACTGCCAAGCAAAGCTCGAGATATGTTGGTAATTGCGGACCGCAATAGCGATCGTTTATTGACGATTGTTAACGATATTTTGGATTATGAAAAACTGCAGGCTGGCAAGATGGAGCTCGAATTCGCCCCCGTTGATCTTACAGAGTTCGTACTGCACGCGATCGAAAACCACCGCGGCTATGCATCCCAGCACGGAGTGGAGCTCGGGATTGAAAATTCGCATTTAAATGCAATAGTTGAGGCAGACAACGATCGCCTTATGCAGGTCATGTCCAACATACTGTCCAACGCGATTAAGTTCTCACCGGAATCAGGAAAGGTCGTAATTAGCATTACTCAAACGGCCAATCACTGTGGCGTGATAGTTAGCGATCAAGGCCCTGGGATTCCGGACGAATTGCGCTCGGATGTCTTCGCCAACTTCAGCCAAATCGAACCGGCCGATGGTCGGCGCAGGGTCGGAACTGGCCTAGGAATGGCTATTTCCCGCCGGATAATCGAGGAGCACGGCGGAACAATCGATTTTGTGAGCGAAATCGGGTGCGGATCTGACTTTTTCTTCACGCTCCCATTGAAGAGACCACTAGAGACTAGTGCGGCGATTGCCAAGAAAAGGGTTCTGTCTAGGTCCATCAATACTCAAAAGGCGGATACAAATGCGTGAAATTTCGATTTTGCACGTCGACGATGACGATGATATTCGCACCATTACGCAAATTGCTTTTAGTTTGCACCCAGAAATCGAGCTGACTCAATTTGGATCTGGGGAAGAGGCGGTATCTTTTGCCGCCACTGGGAATGCGGACATATTGTTGCTTGACTTCATGATGCCCGGTCTAGATGGGCTTGCGACTTTGGAGAAGCTGCGCGAGCTGCCACAATACAAGAATACTCCAGCAGTTTTTATGACCGCAAAAGCGGAAAAAGGCATGAAAGGCATATTAATGGATGCAGGCGCGGCGTCGGTCATTACCAAGCCATTTGATCCAATGACTCTTGGCGACACTGTAATAGGAGTTCTCAAAGCTTGCTCAGCGACATCGCAGATTCTCGAACTAGATTCGCCTGCGAGACCCGACAGTGCCATACAGACCGAATAAGGTTTTATATTTGGTTTGAAAGCTTTCCCGATTTGCAGAGTTGTAAACAACCCTATTTGATGGGCCTTCTCAAGTGGCCGACGTCACGCACCTTGGAGTACAATTCGAATTCTCGCTCGCGATATTTTTTAAAAAGGGATTTGATTTCTTCAGACAGGGTCATGTCTATTGCAGGAGACTTGTTCAGGTGCTCGAGTATAATTGGAAACTGGAAGCGGTCAGTTGCAAACGCGATGAATGGTGCAGGATTCTCTATGCAAAACAGGTGATCAACTAAAATATCGCCGAATTCAGATTTCACAAAACAGTCTTGAGAGCCTATCTTTGCTGCCGGTGGTGGACAATCATGCAAAGTCAATCTGACGAACTCGTCGAAAGTTAATCCGGCGGTACTTTTATTGCTGCCCTGTCTCTTTCGGTACCTGAACCAACTGGCGATCCTGTCTAGGGGATCGCGCAGGACAGCAAACGTTTCAAACCTGGATTTGTGCTCGCGTTCCAGTTTCGCTCTGAGTGTGCGCTGGAACCTTCGTGACGTCATGTGGCGCCGTCCCGGAGGTGATATTACATCCACTGATGCAAACCGTCGAAAAGCGGCCTCGCAGGAGGTAGAGCCAGCCTTCGGCACCGCAAGAAACACAAGCTTTTGATCAAAGAAAATCTGCATGATCCATTATATCACACGGGCGCAAACTCTTTTGATATCCTAGGCACCCAGCACTCACCTTGCGCTGTCGGGCCGGCAAATCATTGGCTTCAGAGGTCCCTTTCGAGCTTGCCATAAATATCAAAAATACAGGCCATGACTAACCGTGATAGTATACGGATTTGCATTATGTCGATTGGCGAATGTAAGCCGCTTTTGGTATTTCAGAGGCATAACTTGTCCCACATATCGACTTGCATCCAACATAGTTACACTCGCTTATTCCCAATAACCAAACTGGTTGTTGTTCCCACTGTTCGATCGGGTTTAGGAACCTTCGCAGTTGTTTCCGTTTCTTTTGAGCCGATTCTAAGTTTTCATCAAGTCGCAGTTTTTCAGTCTCACCAGTCGTGCAATGGCAATAACTGCACATTTTTCAGCAGTTCAATATCGTGAAGATCTTCGAGAAATCGTTGATCCAGCAAAGTCGAAGTCAATTTATCAACGCCAATTCGCATCTCTAACTCGGTCGAATCTGGCGTGTCTCGATGCTCAACAAATACACGCTTCAGAATTTCAGGGGCTGGATCATGGGTTGCACTTAATCGTGTGAGCGCCTCTTGGCCGACAAGCGTTAAATGAGGTCGTTGCAGAAGTGCCGGATCGATCTCGCAACTAGCTGAGCCGAACAGTTCGGAAAGTACTGATCTTGTGCACATTAATGCGGCGTCCGGCGTCATGACCAAGATTCGACTAAGTGGGAACGCTTCACAAAGCTCCGAGATTAGATCCGACCAGCTAATTTCAAAGAGCGCCTCCCAGGGAGACTCTGCCACACGCTTGTGTAGCGTCGGCGATGGGAGGTAAAATAGAAAATGGTGCAGCGGCTCTATGGTAATTACGACTCGCGAGACCATAGTTGAGAGCACAGAATTGCGACCAGAAATCATCCGTCCTGAGTTGGGAAACAATTCGAGTTTGCGAAATGCGTCCGCTGGCGGACCAAGAAAATTTATCGCCGAGAAAAAAACTGGGTCCCCTTCGTTCAGCGATAAACCCGATTCCAAAGTGGCTCGTCTTTCTGAGTCGCTTAGGCTTTCGGCCGCCGCCGCTCGGAGTGTGCTTGACGCATTCCGGTTTGTAATTGCTGTCACGCCGGCATCAGAGATAAAATCGCCATGCATTCTAACTGCATCGTTCAATGCGTGGGTGAGCCGCGTCTGTGGTCCTAAAAGTAGAGTTACTTGCGAACCTGCCGGATTCATTGAATATTGGAGCGGTTTCTGGGCTTTCATATTTGCGCACACAATTTTCACCGGCTTTTTTCTCGGTATTTTCTTTACTCTCGCCTGAACTATAGATTTGGTCCAGAGGTAGAAATTGGATTTCTCGGTAGTCGAAGCAAAATTGCCAGTAATGATTGTTAAATGATCACTCGCTTTGCTTACGGCGCTAAACATGTTGTCCTAGCCCCTTAAAACTGTGCCACTACATTGGTCTTGAGAGGGGGGACATGGAATGGCACGGAAACGGCATTCAGACGAAGATGTATTGAAGCTGCTGCGTGAGATCGAGCTGAAGCTGA
>JAOTYS010000369.1 GCA_029861795.1 Gammaproteobacteria bacterium
GAGCCAACGGCAAGACAAGGCAAATACCTACCGCACGGCTGGGGAGGACGTAGCTGCTCCCTGCGACTCAGCGAGTGCTCGCGCTACCAATTAGAATCCGTGGGAGGGGTTTTCGGTAGGCAGCTGTGGAAGGCGCCGGTTCATCGGACAACCCTCCCGGGAGACCCCATCGCATGCGAAAGAAAAAGACCTCGAGCAGCACCCCCAGGAAGCGTTCCAAGCAGCATTCGAGGAGCGTTACGAAAAAGAACAGGAAGAAATCTTCCAAGAAGTCTTCGACAAAGGTCTTGAACAAACCCTCGCAGAGATCTTTGAGAAGGGCTCGCAGCGAGTCGGCACCTTCGATAACGGTCTCGAAGACGAAGCAGCCAATCTTCGAGAAGGACAAACGGCCAATTCTGGTGCCGTTGGATTTTTCAGCCTATTCAGAGGCGGCCCTCGAGTATGCCGCCGAACTGGCCAAATGCTTAGAGGTGCCGATGGTTGTACTCCATGTCGTGCACGATCCAGGGGATGCGCCCGGCTACTACCGCTTGAAGGATCGAAAGAGGCAACTGCGCCGACTCGATGACATTGCCCACGAGATGCTGGATGAATTCATGGCCAAGATGGTCCAGCGACATTCCAAGTGCACTCCGTTGAAAAAAGCCAAACGCCTGCTGGTCACGGGTTTGCCGGTTACCCGGATTCTGGAAGTTGCCGAGAGGCTCGAGCCGAAAATGGTGGTCATGGGTAGCGCGGGACGGACCGGTCTTTCCCACTTTCTCCTCGGCTCCAAGACCGAGCAACTGCTGCGTCTGTGTCCATTTCCCATCACCGTCGTAAAACTACCCGAGAATCAAGAATGAAGCCGCAGGGGAGCCATACGTTGCGTCAATTTCCAAGCATCGAGTATCCATGGTACGGCGTCCGGCCAACGTTGGCCCTCATGGCAGCAGTGTCATTGATTCTGATCACCGTGCCTACGTTCGCCGCCAGTGAGACAAACGACGAAGTGGCCTGGGGATTTATGGGGATGAATCTTTTTGGTGGCCTTGCACTGTTCCTGTACGGAATGGAGAAGATGGCCGACGCGCTGAAAGCGGTCGCGGGTGAACGCATGAAGCTAATCCTCGCCAAACTTACCACGAATCGTTTCATGGGTGCCGCAACCGGAGCCTTTGTGACGGCGGTGATCCAGTCGTCTTCCATTACGACCGTCCTGGTGGTCGGTTTTATCTCCGCGGGTCTCATGTCGATGGCGCAGTCCATCGGTGTCATCATGGGCGCCAATATTGGCACCACTGTTACCGCTCAGATCGTCGCCTTCAAGGTCACCAAGGCAGCATTGCTCATGATCGCGGTGGGTTTCGGCATGCTCTTCGTCTCCAAGCAGGAGCGTATAAGGCAATACGGCTCGATTCTGATGGGGCTCGGGATGGTGTTCTTCGGTATGGCCGTAATGAGCGAGGCCATGAAACCGCTGCGTAGCTATCAGCCATTCCTAGACCTGATGATAACCATGGAGAATCCCGTCATCGGGATCCTGATCGCAGCAACATTCACCGGCCTGATCCAATCCTCATCGGCCACGACGGGTGTCGTGATCGTGATGGCGAGCCAAGGTTTCATAACCTTGCCTGCGGGGATCGCACTGGCTTTCGGAGCCAACATCGGAACCTGCGTCACGGCGTTACTCGCGTCCATCGGCAAACCCCGGGAGGCGGTGAGGGCGGCCGTAGTGCATATCCTGTTTAACGTGGCCGGCGTGCTAATCTGGATCGCCTTCATTCCGCAACTTGCAGCCCTAGTAACCTGGCTGTCACCAATCCATCCGGACCTCAGTGGGGCAGTGCGACTGGCCGCCGAGACGCCGCGCCAGATTGCCAATGCGCACACTATTTTTAATATTACCAATACGTTAATCTTCATTTGGTTCACTGCCCAGATGGGTCGTCTGGTGGAGTGGATGGTTCCTGACCGCCCCCTGGAAAAGGAAGGCGTCATCATCCGGCCAAAGTATCTCGACGCGGAGCTTTTGGCCACACCGTCGCTCGCCCTCGATAGAGTGAGACTCGAAGTGCTGCATATCGGTGAGTACGTGCAACGAATGTTGTCCGAGGTGATGCCGGCAATATCCGCACGCGATCGGAATATGCTTGAAGGGATACAGAACATGGACGACCAGGTGGATATCCTTCACGGTCATAGCATCGAGTATCTCGGCAAGATCAGTAAAACCGAGCTGACGGAAGATCAAACCAAAGAGTTCGTCAAACTCATGGAAGCTGTGAACAATCTAGAGAACATCGGCGACGTCATTGAAACCGATCTGGTGGGACTCGGTAACAAGCTCATTGACGAGAATATAAGAATCAGCGACTCGACCGAGGAAGTGTTACGCAATATTCACACGACCGTATCGAAGTCGGTGGATGCCGCCATCCAAGCTGTGTCTCAGAGTAACGAAATCGCGGCGCAGGTGGTCACTAATATGAAAGACGATATCACTCGCTTGACAGAATCTGCTGCTATGCATGAAGCCAGACGACTGGTGGCGGAAGAACCAAACCGGATTCCTGCTTATACCATCGAGATGGATATTATCGAGAAACTCAAACGGATTTATTATTTCGCCAAGCGCATGGCCAAAACTGTAACGCCGCAAATCCTGTTACAAAAATCAGCATAGACAAACCACAACCTGCGGGCCAAGGCATTCTACTTGGACACATTTATTTGTGCGTTCCCACGCCGCTTGCGGCTGCGGCTGGCGGTGACGATGGAATGAAGATACGGCGGAAGCAAGCGGATCGGTTCTCGGTAGCAGCGAACAGGGGAAAGCCCAACTCGAGAAACAATGACCGATGGATGCCTTGATCAAGTTGCCTACCAACACCACTATGACAACCGCACCAACGATCCAGTTTTTCGGCGAGCAAACCGGTTGGCTCGCCGTTGCAGCAGTTCCCGCCCATCATCACGGTATTCGGCGAGATCGTGCCGAAGGATGTGTTTGTCAGCCGCGTTCTAATGCCATCACACTCATCATCGTATTTCCGCTGAAAATCGCCTCTTACCACTCCCGGCATTCTGATCGTTTTCTTCTGAGTTTTTTTGACGTAAAAACAACGTCAGTTGTTGATTTATATCAAGAATACTAATGTGAAATCGTCATAATCGATCATAGTGCGATACTCGGTTCTCGGTGGACGCTTCATTAA
Source organism: Gammaproteobacteria bacterium (assembly GCA_029861795.1). The sequence goes on from JAOTYS010000369.1 coordinate 3,204, forward strand.
TTCGGGCGAGCGTTGACCGGGCCCGTTATAGTCACTAGTCTGGAGTAGACGGGCTGCGTATCACAACACGAGAGAACCGTGTTTCCGTAAACATTCTGGTGAATTCCGATGGATTGGCTGATAAAAGAGATAACTGTCAACTGGCATGCGTTAACGAATTTTCTTGCGTTCGATACCGCGCGATTGACAGAGCCAGACATGATAGCGCGGCTGGTGTTTCAGGCTCTGCTTTTACTCGGTTCAGCGTTTTTCTCCAGTTCTGAATGCGCATTGTTCTCATTGTCCCGGCTCGATCTCCAGCAGCTGCGCCGGGAACGGAACCGCCACTCCGAGATCCTGCATGAGCTGCTCGACCAGCCCCGTCGTTTAATCATTTCCATATTGAGCGGCAACGAACTCGTCAATATCGCCGCCTCTGCAAACATGGTTGCAATATTGGTCAATCTTTACGGTGACGGACGAGCGGGTTGGGTCAATCTGTTAGTCATGGTCCCACTGTTACTGTTGTTCGGGGAAGTAACGCCAAAAACAATCGCGGTTGCGAACCCCGTGCGCTTCAGTACCGGCATCGTTGCTGCGCCGATGAGCTTTTGGGTCAAAGTTGTGACACCACTGCGCTGGGCAATAAGGGGGATTGCGGACCGGATCACTACACTGATCGTTGGCGAAGCGAAAGCCGCAGAAAACATCCTGCAGATCGACGAATTTCTGACTCTGGTCGAACAGGTAGCGCGGGAGGGTGCCTTGGATGCGACTGAGCGCGCCCTGATTTACAACCTGCTCGAAGCCAGCGACACCGAAATCGTGGAAATCATGACACCACGCACGCGCACTCAGTTTTTGAATGCAAACATGTCGGTGATTGAAATGGTGGAACAGTTCAAAGTTTATCGCCACCCACGGGTACCCGTATTTCGCACGCATCGTGACAACCTGGTCGGCTTCGTACACGCCGAAGACATCGTGCGCCTGGTGATGGACAAGGTGGACCTCACCCAACTGACGCCGGAAGACATCATGCACCCGCCGATGGTGGTGCCGCTCACTAAGAAGGTCGACGAAATGTTCGACTTCTTCAAAAACAACCGGGTACGTGCTGCCGCTTGTTTGAATGAGTTCGGGGGTGTCGAAGGATTCATCACCATGAAAGACGTGTTGAAATTCATTTTTGGTCAGATCAGCGGGGATATTAAAGGTGATGAGTACTATCAAGAAAAGGATGACAACACATATGAAGTGTCCGGTGACATGAAACTGAACGACTTCAATAATCTGACGAACTTTGGCATTGAAGATCCGCGTATGACCACCATCGGCGGCGTCGCATTCCGGCATCTGGACCGGCTCCCCAAGGTCGGGGACCGGGTCACCATCGAGGGCATTTCCATCACTGTGACTGAAATGGATATGCACCGCATTGCACAGGTACAGGTCATGCCAGCCGCGGCCATGGACGAAGATGACCATAAGACCGACTTAGTTGAAACGTTGCCATCGAGGCCAACCGATGACGGTGAAGCGGAGGAACTGCAAGCGGCCGAAGACACAGAAACCGAACTCGCCCCCGTAGTACCAATCAAACCTCCGGCCGAATCAATACATGATGAAGCGGTCGAAACATCCAATACTCCGACCACTCAAGGGGAGATGAAATCGTGACCGAGATCATCTTATTTTTCGCAGTCATTGTGATCCTGCTTTTTCTAAAGGGATTC